>JAFGQQ010000101.1 GCA_016935595.1 Bacteroidales bacterium | reverse complement strand
TTATTTATTGCTCTCTCAATGTTATCCTTTGGCATATTTACACCCTTGGCATTTTGTACAGCTAATCTTAACCGTGGATTTGCTTCAGGATCAGCCCCTCCTTCCTTTACCGCTACCTGAATTTCTTTAACTATACGTGAAAAAGCTTTTGAACGCTTTGCGTCAGCTGCTCCTTTCTTTCGTTTTATGGTTGACCATTTACTATGACCTGACATACTTTTTATATTTAATATTAATTATTGAACTATTAATTATTTAATTGGTTATTTATTATAACTAATGTAAATTAAAATTGACGATAAAATTACAAAATTGGTTTTGAATTTTAAAAGAAATTATTTCACTGAATTTCAGAAATATAAATAATATTTATTTTTCTATAGTACAAGAAATGAAAAAGTTATTTAAAAAGATTAATGTAACTTTGTAAGCTCAAATTCAGATAAAAAATGAGTAAAAATCCAAAAATATATATTGAAACCTACGGATGCCAGATGAATGTTTTAGACAGTGAGGTTGTTGCGTCTATTATGAAAGATAATGGTTACAATATTACTGAAAGTATAAATAATGCGGATATAATTTTAATTAACACTTGTTCGGTTAGAGATAACGCCGAACAGCGTGTTTGGGGCAGGTTGAATGTTTTCAGACAGATTAAGAAAAAAAAGCCGGAAATTATAATTGGAGTTATTGGGTGCATGGCTGAAAGGCTAAAGGATGAATTACTGGAAAGGGAAAAAATGGTTGATTTGGTAATCGGGCCTGATGCATATCGCAATTTGCCTAATTTACTTCAGGTAGCTGGTGCCGGACAAAAAGCAATTAATGTATTGCTGTCAAACGAAGAATTATATGCAGATATAAACCCTGTACGATTGGACAAAAATAAAGTATCGGCCTTTGTTTCAATTATGCGGGGTTGCAACAATATGTGTGCATACTGTGTTGTTCCCTATACACGAGGTGATGAACGCAGTCGTGATCTGGATACAATTATCAGGGAAACAGAAAATTTAGTTAGTTCCGGATATAAAGAAGTAACATTATTAGGGCAAAACGTGAATTCCTATCATTTTGAAAAAGATGGGACCATTATAAATTTCGCAATACTTTTAGAAAAAGTAGCCAGGATTTCACCAGAATTACGCGTCAGGTTTTCAACTTCCCATCCAAAGGACCTTCCAGATGAAGTATTATATGTAATGGCTGCCTATAAAAACATTTGCGACCACATTCATTTACCTGTCCAATCGGGAAGCACAAGAATACTTGAATTAATGAACCGAAACTATACCCGAGAAAAATATTTAGCGAGAATCGCTTCAATAAAAAGAATCCTTCCCGATGCAGCCTTATCAACTGATGTTATTGCCGGTTTTTGTACGGAAACAGAAGAAGATCACAAGCAAACCCTGTCATTAATGAAAGAAGTAGGCTACGATTTTGCTTATATGTTTAAGTATTCCGAACGTCCTGATACAAGTGCAGCAAAGGAACTCAAGGATGATGTTCCCGATGAAATAAAAAGCAGGCGGTTAACTGAAATTATTGATTTACAAAATCAATTATCCGCTAAAAGTAAACAAGCTGATGTTGGAAAAATATTTGAAGTTTTAACTGAAGGAATCTCAAAAAAATCGAACCAGCAACTTTTCGGAAGAACTTCACAAAATAAAGTAGTTGTATATCCAAAAATGAATTTTAAGCCAGGAGATTATCTAAAAGTAAAAATAATTGATTGCACATCTGCAACTTTAATTGGTGATATCTATGAAGATTTAGACTAATTGAGAAAAGTAGCAATATATACAATTCTTTATTTTTAGGGACATTCCTTAGTGGTTCAACCTGTTGATAACCAATTCCTTATTGTTAATAAAAAGATAAGAAAAAATCCTGAAAAAAGCCCAAAAAGCTTTAATTAGGGGTAATCTTTTTAAAAAACTATGCAAAAAATACGAAGAATTTTTGAAACTACCCAAGAAATAAATTTTAATTCTCCACAAAAAGAATTTTATTTATACTGGGATTCATTTGAAAAATCAGAATTAGGACGCATTTATCGTTCAATACCCTGGGAGGAATTAGTTAAATCATTGAAGGTAAAAGAACACAGAAAAGGGCCTTTAAGGCTGTTAAATTATATAACAAAACCCAACGCTTCTAATTTGCGAATAATAAATTTTTTTGTAAGTAAAGTTATGTTTAAACAATTATTTGTTTCCTCAATTGTAGGTATATAAAATTCATCCGGGTACCTGACTTCAATTGCATAAACTGTTAAATTATCCGCATCATATTCATATAACATTTTAAAAGCGGGATCAATTTCAATACAGGCTTCAATTAGTTCGGCAATATCATGAGTCCTGCGTATTTCTTTTTGATGAAAAATAATGAATGCTTTTAAATATTTCTCGATGCATTGCTGTAAGTGAAAACAAACCGTATCTGTTGCAGGATTTTCTGTTGCCAACTCGTCTTTGGCAGTTTTAAAATCATTTTCCGCTTTTATCAGCCATTTTCTTACTATTTCGTTATTCATAATTCAACGGCTTGTTTGTTTGCATAATAAATAATTGAGCCTGTATTATTTTTATCTTCTTCAAATTTTTTAACTGATCTTACAATAATATCATTTGGTATCTTTTTTTCTGCCAGTTTCCTTTTTATTTTTTTTACTATGTTCCATTGTGCATGAAAACCTAATTCTTTATTTAACAAGACAAGAAAATCCCAGTCGCTGCCTATTTTTGCTTTTTCAATTGCCCTGCTGCCGAATAACAAGACTTTAAGGACTTGTATATGTTCTTTTTTAAATTCTTCTTTTATAATATTTACGGCTACTTCACTCATAAGAATTAATTAAACATAATAAATTTATTGAATAAAAATAGATAAAATATATGATACAAACAAAAGGTGTGTAATGATAAAAATTATCCTTTTCCCTGATATTACAACAATTCTTCTTTTTTAACAAATAAACACTGTCAGGTGCTGCGCACGCTGACAGGTTATTTGGTCTCGTATAACAATTCTCCTTTTTTAAACCTGTTACCTTCGCCTTTTTCCTGTTCGACAATTATCGGATTTTCCCTGGCAAATTTATCATTTCTTACTGCATAAATTACCCAACTGAATTCCTGGTTTGGGTTGCCCTGGTCTGTTGTTTTAATTGTAAACTGGTTATTATTTATTTCTCCTTCCAAATATAAAGGAGACCAGCCATTTACAGGTGTTAATGTTATTTCTCTTCCAACAGGGTGGTTTAAACTATCAAAATATGCTGGAAGTGGTATTGTAATTATGCCATTTTCAAGTTTAGTTCTGCCTTTATAAATATTTATCATTTCGGGGCTTTCTACAAAACTGTGATTAAGAATTTCATTTTCAGGATCAAGAGGGTGGTCTATTGTAAATGAACCTGAACTTTTTGATAAATTCCCTTGAACATGAACATCGCCATCAAAATACGCTGCTCTCCCTGTCCCATTTGTTGTCACATAAAGTGCATCCATACTATTTGCAACATGTGCAATCTCAAAATAACCAGCAGAATTATTTGTAGATGTAGCTTTTGCATATATTGCATTACCTGCTCCACCTGAAAGTGCATATACAGCGGCATTGTCTGAATAACTAGGATTATCTATCCAAAAAAAGCCACCATTACCTCCACCAACATGTTTACCATAAACAGCATCTTCTGTATTATTTGGATTATCAACTGAAAAATACCCTGCTTTACCTGTTCCATAATAATCAATATTTCCATAAATTGCTGTTCCTCCACCATTATTAACCCTACCCCCAATTGCAGTTCCTTCTCCATTTGATTGACCCCAAACTGCATGACCATCAGTATTTGATGTAGAATATATGCCTCCACCACTTTGCCCATTATTTGTGATATTAATGGCATAACTATCACTTTCAATAACACTTGAATAAGGTAAAATAAGACCTGGTAATTTAACATTACCTCCATTTTCAAGGAAAAGTGTATCGTTTGAGATTGATAGGGCTTGTATTTCGTTTGTGCTACTGGTATCAGCATTGTTTACTTCATCTGTAAATGACCCTCCTCCATCAGAAAGAGTAACCGTGTTTCCAACTTTCGTAATGATTTGTAATTCATTTGTAGAATCACTGTCATTATCCCCACCGCTTGAAGCTGGTAGTTTGGCATATCCTCCATTTGTTAAGTAAATAGTATCATTTGAAATGGAAATAATTTGTATTTCATTTGCCGGGTCAGCATCAGCATCATCAATATTAAATGTAGTACCGCTACCATTACTAATATTTACCGTAACATTGCTGCCTGATTTTGTATTGCTTAAATTTTGTATTTCATTTGCAGGGTCTGCATCGGCATCATCTACATTGTTTGTATTCTCTGCATATAAAGCATACGGTACTGATAATAGTTGCGATTTACTGATAATGCTGTTGCCGTTGGCTTCTATTTCAACCATTAAATAATATTTATCAACTGCCCAGTCAATTGTATTAAAATTACCTGATTCGACATTACCTTTACCGATTTCAAGGTTAATCAATCCAAATTCATTGGTTATTTTGGTAAAGGATTCGGTATAAACCGAGTTTCCATTTTCAGTCGTTTTTAAAATGGAAACTAATATTTCAACCTGTTGGTCGGTTAATGGATTACTGTTATTATCACGCACTACAGCCTGGTAATTGAAGACTTGAGGGATTTGGGCAATGCTTGTCAATACATAACAAAACATTAATAAATTTGTGAGTAAAAAAGTTTTCATGATTTTATATTTTTATTGTTTAACGATTTTATATGTTCTTGACGATTTGTCATTTATTAATTCAAGTAAATAAATACCATTTTTATAAGCGGATAGATCAAGGATTAATGAGTTTCCAATAATTTCATTAAAATTCTGTATTTTTAATACTTTCCCGTCAATATCAGCAAGTTTAAGAGTAATAGTTACATCATTACATGATTCAAATTTTAAGTTTAATATGCCTTTTGAAGGATTGGGAAAGAAATTAACTTCAAAATCGGGATTATTAAGTTCACCAATTAAAGTAATCACATAATCTCCCTGTTGGAATCCCTGGATAATAATAATATTACTGTTCGATTCGGTGTTTACTGCCAAATCACCTAATGTCCATGAAACGGATAAGTTGCTGTTTTTTTCATAAGCTCCCGAAGAAGCTACTATCTCCTGCGATTTCTCCTGGCTTTTAATAAGCCATGAATTTAACAGGATAATGATTAAAAATGTTAAGAGTTTTTCCATAATTAATTATTTTATGATTAATAAATTCAAATTATATATAGCTTATATTAATAAAATTAATATTCTAATTTATATTATAAAGTGCCAGCAAACAATACCTGCTGGAAGGTATTTTATAATTAAAAAGTGTAGTAAACTAAATATAATTATTCTACATCTTTATAAATTTTTATTTCATCAAACCATACGGAACCACGCCCAACCTTTAGTTCCATGTAATTCAGTAAGCTTTCTTTTTCGTTAGATTTTACAATTTCACTTTCTTTAATAGAATCTGTATTAATCCAATATGCTAAATAAACATTATTATCAGGAGTAATTTCATACCGTATTCTTACCAAATACCATTGAGATGTATTATAACTATCCAGTAATATATTATTGCCCATGGAAATAACATTCCTGTTTTCTTCTTCATTAAACCGGATGAAGCGGATCTTTTCACTTGTTTTAAACTTCCCCCTACTTAAGCCGATGTAAGCCCTGTGGGAATAAATACCTTCAATTTTTTCACTTCCATTGTAAACGGCAAATTCCAATTCGTATGGAGGAGTAATACTTAAAAAATGATAAATCTCTGTTGGCCTGTAATCATCAGGCTGGTTAAAAATCCTTAAAGAATTCCAACCTTCGTATGAAATTGAATCATCAATATAATTATAATCAAAATCATTCGAATCAATATCAATTTCAAGTATCCAATCATCAGGTATATAAAAAGAATCTTCTTCAAAATCTTCTTGCCATTGCACAGTTAATGAAGAAGTTTTAAAATCTAAGACTTCTCCATATCCGATACCCTTTGAATTTATTGCATAGGCCCTGACATAATATTTTGTATTAATTGCCAGATCATAAAGAAACAAACTGAGACTATCAGTATTGATAGTATCAATTAACCTGTTATCATTAGTATCGGGGTTACCAAAAGCATTCCAGCATATTCCTTTTTCTTTTACCTGTAAACCTCCGCTATTTGTTAAAAGACAAGTTATTAATGCAGACCGGGCAGTAACATTTGAAATTTCGTTAGTAACAATTTCCGGTGTTGAAGCGGATTTTGTATTAAAAGATATTTGATCTGAATATAAATTAGTATTATTAAAGCATATATAACCCCTGACATAATATTGTTTGCCAGGTATGAGATTTGTCAGTTCACTTATAAAGGAATTACTGTTTAGTTTACCCAATGCATCCCTGTGAGAATAAATATCAGGATTTTGTATGGTATCCCAGCAATGGCCATGGTCGCTTATATTTTTTCCCTGAAACGAATTAACCTGGCTGGTAACTTGTGCGCTAGTATAATTTGAAGTTATTGAATTACCAGTTGTAATAATGATTTTGTTTGATTTGCCGACAGGAGGATCAGGTATTTCAATATTTTCCCGGCAAGAGGAAACAAGTAGAAGTAATAATAATGTTTTTATTTTAAATTGTTTTTTCATAATCAATTTAATTTATTTATCAGACACTGACAGGTCTTTCAGACGCTGTCAGGTCTTCCTCTTATTTCTATTTAAAAATTATAGCCGATTCCAAATGTTGTTGAAGTAAGGTTTTTGTTAAAATCTAAATTTGAAAAGCCAACCGAGATTAATAATCTTTTTGCCATTCTTAAAATCATTCCTACTTCTATTTCCGCACCATAATATGAATAATCCCTGCTCCTTACATAGGTATAATTCAACCAGTTTCCATTGTAATTATATTCATCAATACGCCAAAAAATTTTTTTCTCACCATATCCGCCACCTGCGTATAAAAAAAAATTCCTGCTTACCTGCAAATTTAAACCTCCTGTAGCTGACCAACGGGGTTTGATTACTTTATTTGCGAATACATAGTAGCCATTGCCATTATAATTAAAAACTTCATCACCATTACAATCATAAGAAGTTTCGTAATATTCCACATCAGGGTTTGCCCTGCCCGAAATGTACCAGCTTACTTTGCCAATTTGTCCGAACTGAAATCCGATAGGGGCGTTGATAGTACCGTTATATGATAAATAAAACCTTCTTCGGGTAAAAAGCACATTTTTTTGAGCCGGTTTTTCTCTTTCAGTTTTTGCGGGAACTACAGCTTGCTTATCAACTAAACCAATTTGTGGTTTTCCTGTTTTGTCGATCAATACTGCCCGTACATCAAAAACTATATTCCCTTCCAGATAAGGAACATCTTTAAGAACATCCCATGTTATTTTTTTATACTTTCCACCAATCACTTTTCCAACATCTCCACTTACTGCTTTTAAAGGTCCCAGAAACGTTTTACCCCCGTCCGTACTCATATATAACGAAACAAAATAAGCCTGGTCGCTTTTAATGTTATTAAAATCATAATAAACATAAATATAATTTTCATCATGAAATATCCGTACATTATCAATAGTTGCCTGCCCGGTTAAATTTATACCAATTAAACTCAAAATGCCTAATATTAAAAAGTTTCTCATAAGTTTAATATTCTACTAATATGATATTATCATTACCATGAAATTCGGGAGTCTGATAACCCCACATTTGATTTGAAGCTTCCTGAACATTTTTAATAACATAGTTTTTCAATTCTCCCATTGTAATTTTATGGTTACCATCCGTATCGGCTTTACCTTGTAAGCCGGCACATAAATAATAAGTAAAAAGCCCTGTTTGAGACTGATCGAAACCCATTGAAGTTTCATTACCGGCAGAAGATGTAAATACATTAAAGTTTGAATTCTTTTCCCAGGGTTGATATACTTTGGGAGCTACTACTACTCCTTTCATAGAGACTAAATTTTCGGCTTTAAAAATTTTACTTGCCCGTGTAGCCCCGCTAAAGCAAGCATCAATAAATACCGTAACACTTTTGGCATTTAATTTTTCAAGGTTTTTGTAAAGATCATCCAAATTATAACCCCGTTCTTCTAATAATTCCACTTTCCCGTCATAAGGTAATAAATATATTTTCTGGTTGTTTTTGCCGGAAAGCCCGTGTCCTGAATAAAATACGAAAACATCTGTCAGGGTATCGACTGCTTTTTTCAACTCTCCAAAATCAGCATTAAAAATATCATCGAATTTATATTTGGTTGCTTCTTTATTTATATACACATAAATATTCTCTTTTGGAATTCCGAGACGGTATTCAAAATATTTTTTAATGATTTCAGCGTCATTTTCTGCGTAAGGTGCGGGAATATACTGGTTCTCGTATTCCTCAATTCCAAATACTACGGCTATGGCATTGTTTCGTTTAATTACAGCAGGTGAAACCAATTCTATCGGTATGTAGTCTTTTACTTTAGTTGTAATTTTACTGGAATTTGCAATAAATTTAGCACCTTTATTCTGAAAAGCTGAATAATCAGGTATCACTTCTTTAATATTAGGTTCAGATGGTTTTTGGTTTAAGTATATTGGCAATTGAAAATAATTTAAATTACCATAACCTATTTCTTCTTGTAAAGTTAAATATATTGGCAAATTTTTACTTGATACAACCCGTTTATTCGGGCTAATGGTAATCCAGAATTCTTTATCTTCACCTATATTCAAATCTCCTAAAGTATCTTTAATATTTTCTATTAAATATATATTTGGATCTGTTGTTGAAATGGTGTAAATAGTATTTTCAGCAATATTTTGCCCTGTATTTTGAATAATGATTTTAATTTTTACCTGTTCCCCGATTTGTAATTTTCCATCGACAGGATTTCCATAGGTATTTTCACCATAATCAATAATCTCCAGGCCTGCAAAATCTAATTTAGGTTTTTGATATTCGAGTGAATTAAGTATTAAATATGCAGTATCCATATCATACCCGAAATATTCAGTTCCTGTTATTAATAATTTATGTTCTGCTGATTTAATTTTAAATCCGGCTTTAATGGGAATAACAAAATCAAAAGTTTGACCCGGCTGCAAGTAAGATAATTCCTTAGTATTCTCAAATTTGAATTCCGGATCGTTAATATTATCTTCAATTTTTATTTTTATTCCCTGGGCAGGGCCTTTCCCTTTATTTGTAATTGCCAGACCAAGTATAGCTGATTCTTCGGATTCTAAAATATTGTTGCCATTTTCATCTTCAAAGGTGTAATCCAAAAATATATTAGGAGGCATGCCCCTTGAATATTTTGGTTCAATCTTTAAGTAAACCGGCTGGCTTTTTCCGTTGATATAATTCTGGGCCATTACATAGTTACCGGCGACAATAAATAAAATATAAAAGACAAACTTTTTCATGAGCTTTAGTTTATATTTTTTGATATAGTAATATTTATATAATCGACTTGCATATCTGTTCTGGCAATTCTGTTTTTGATTAACCAATGTTGGAATTCTTCGGATTTCATCATATCAGGCAAAGAACAACCCATTTCTCTTTGAATTTCAGTTAATAATTCTTTTGATATTCCATCTTTAAAAGTTGGTTTATTTAAAGGAGTTTTTGAAAAAATTATAATTATCAAATCCATTTCAGAAGATTCATTAGTTGTTAATAGGTATGTGGGTGTTGTTATATCAATATCACTAAAATATTGCTTATCATATTTTTCAGAAAATAATATGTATTCTTTCTCACCTTCAACCGGGATTCCTAAATTATATTCATTTGGCATACCTTTATAAGGGAATAAACAATAGGAATAATTATTATCATCTAAAAATATAGTTAAATATCCATCAGAAGGTGACTGAAAATATATAAACAAAGTATCCCCGTATTTAAATGAATTATTAACTGCAAACTTATCCGGGTTTGATAAAGGTTTAGCTATAATATCAATTTTTGGATTAGTTAATTCCCGTGCTTTAATTTTTATCTTACACTCGAGTTCTTTATATTCTTTTTTTTGATTATTAATTATTTTATAACCTGGTTTTTCTTCAAATTCAATATTTAATACTTCAATGACCTCACCTTTAACATAACTCTTCCCGATCATAGTAAAGTCAGACCGGGTTTCTATTTTCTCGCCGGTATTTATATTAGAAATATAGGTTGAATTACCCTGAAATATAACTGTTCCGAAAGCCTTTTCAAGTGCATTTATTTTTGCCTTTTGTTCGGCCTCTTTTTTAACATCTGCTAATGATTTGTTTTCAGGGAAATCAACTGTGGCAGTACCTTCTGAAATAACCACACCTTTTTTTTGTGAGCAATAAATAGATGTCCAACAATTAATTACAAATAGAAGTAATAAAAATGTTTTCATAACCTAATGCTTTGTAATTAGAAATATTTTATATCAAAACATAATTAAAATTATTTTAAATTTTATAAAAAAACAATACCCGCTAACGGGTATTTTTAGACTTAAAAAAAGAAAAAAAATTAATTTACATTTATTTATTAACAATTTGCAAATTTATTAGACTTCCTCTATTATTGGTTTTTATTTTTTTGAATATACAAATTATTTCAATCCCTCAAGAATATAATCGAAAACAGGATTGATTTTTACAGGATTTGTTAATGAAAACGTTTTGTATTTTGGCGGAAGAAATATTTTCCTTTCAATCATTTCAGTTATCAGGTTTTTATATTTTACAGATGTTTTTCCAATTAACAAATACGATAAATTATTATTCTCCTTATATTGTTTTAAAATATCCCTGAATCCGCGTAAATAAAGGTAATCTTTTGTA
>JAFGQQ010000100.1 GCA_016935595.1 Bacteroidales bacterium | reverse complement strand
TCAATTACTGCATTGGCAACATCATTGGCTTCGGCACGTGTAGGACGAAAATTTGTAATCATGCTTTCCATCATTTGCGTAGCAATAATAACCGGTTTAGATGCCAATAAACATTTATCAACAAGTTCCTTTTGAATTAATGGGACCTGGTAAAAATCAATTTCAACACCCAGATCGCCCCGAGCAACCATTATCCCGTCGGCCAGATCAATAATATTATCTATTTCATTCAATGCTTCCGGTTTTTCAATTTTGGCGATAACTGAAGCATGTTTTTTCTGCTTTTTAATAATATCTTTAAGTTCAAGAATATCTGTTGCTTGTCTTACAAATGACAAAGCTAACCAGTCAACATTTTGTTTTAATGCAAAAACTGTATCTTCTTTGTCTTTTTCAGTTAAACTGGGCAAAGAAATTTTGGTATGTGGCAGGTTTACACCTTTTTTTGATGATAAAATACCTCCGCTAATTATTTTAGCCTTTACAGTTTCTGTTCCATCTGTTTCAAGAACTTCCAATTTTAATTTGCCATCATCAATCAAAATTGAATTTCCTTTTTTTACATCTTTTGGAAATCTTTCATAGCTCATGTAAACCTTCTTATTGTTGCCCAAACATTTTTTATTTGTGAAAATTAATTTATTTCCATTAACGAGTTCCACACCATTGTTTTCAACTTCGCCAATCCTTAATTTTGGTCCCTGTAAATCAACTAATATTGCAACATTTAAATCTAATTCTTTATTTAATTCCCTTATTGTATTTATGGTTTTAAAATGATCATTATAACTCCCATGTGAAAAGTTCAGCCTGCAAACATCAACCCCATATTTAAACATATCTCTAAGTACATTTTTCGATGATGAAGCAGGACCTAAAGTGGCAATAATTTTAGTTTTTGATTCAAGAAATTCCATAGCTTTTTTTAACAAATATACAATTTACAACTGGCTATTATAATATAACAGAAAAAATTGATGATTATTTAATATCTAAGCGATCATTAATTTTTTATTCCGGAAACTTAAATTCAAAATACGAACCGGGCCCGGTTTGAACCTTTAACTTACCTGATAATTGGGTTACACATGATTCAATTATTTTCAGACCAAGTGAATTTTTAGCCAATTTTTTATAGTTTTCAGGGAGGCCAATGCCATTGTCCTGGTATTTTAGATTTATTATATTATCTTTTTCTTTATTTATGAGAATTTGAATATTAACTTGTTCCTCGTTTGGATAAGCATATTTAATGGAATTTGTTATTAGTTCATTAATGATCATTCCTATGGTTAAAGCTTTATCAAAATTAACAATTATGATATTTTTGCTTATATCAAATTTATAATCATTTGAAACATATTGAATAAGTATATTTGTTCCAAGATCATAGAGATAGTCTTCCAGAATTACTTCTTCCTTTTGTTCTATTTTCGATTGATCTAATTTATCGTGTAGCATTGAAAACGACATGATCCTTGAAGCAATGGAATTTACTATTTCAAACGCTTCATCAGAATTTAGTCGTAGTGCTTGTATTTGCAATAAAGAGGATAAAATATGATAGTTATTTTTTGTACGGTGCGATATTTCTTTTAAACGTATTTCCCGGTCAGTTAATTTTTTTTGCAGCAATTGTTCGGTTATGGCAAATGATAAATCATCCTGCAAAATATCTTTTAATTGTTCTAAAAGCTTAACCTGAAGTTCGTTAAAATTGTTTCCTTTACTATCCAATACGCAAAGTGTTCCAAATACTTCTCCATCGGGCCATACAATCGGGAATCCCAAATACGATATCATATTAAATTTAACATCAGGATTTTTTTCCCAGATTAAGTTATTTAACGCATTTGGAACTAATAATTTCTCCCTGGTCGAAATCACTGTTTCGCAATATAAACCTTCACCAAGCTTTGCTTTTTCTTTTTGTTCGTATGGGTTGTTTTCATCACTGTTTTTTAAAAATACTTCAATATCTTCTTCGTTTATTTTCATTATTAATGCAACAGGTACATTAATGATCTTTGCAAGCAGGTTGACCAGGTTTTGCCATTTATGTAATATTTTATTCGATATTTCAGGTTTATTCTTTGAAGTAATCGGAATAAGAATATTCGAATTATTTTTTCTCAGTTTTACGTTTGCAGTAATAATATGGTCATGATCCTTCATAATAATTAGGGATTTAATTACTTAATAATGAGCATATAAGTTACGAAAAAAAATTGAATTATGCTATAAATAATTTTAAATTGATAATTGTTATAACAAGGCAAACATTTTTATGTTCATTTTCGAACAGGCATGTTAGATAAATGGACGATAAGTTATTAAAATCTGAGAATTAATACATTGTTTTATTATGTAATGTTCTTTCATACAGAAATTTAGAATAAATGGCATTAAATTTGGAAATTGAAATAATAAGAAATGGTATAAATATACTTTTTAGAAAAAATGACTCTGTTCTGTTAAATATTTTTAAATTAATTATTAGGAGGAATATATTATGATTTATGGATTAATTTTCGGGTGTCCGTTTATGAAAGAACATGATGATTGCCCGTTTAAAATTATAAGAGAAATGCCTAAGGAAGCTAGGATTAGGTATATTGATCAAATGGACCAAATAGAAATTTGTGATTTAATAAAGCGTCATAGCGAATGTCTTTATTTTCGGAAGAAAAAGGCATTTGAATACCAGGATTATAGATTTGTGGTTTAATGATACCTTATGACGATCTAACTCATTTTGAACACAATAATTAATAGAATTTGGTTTTTTATTCTATTTATTTTATTGGTGTTAAACAATAGTTAATCTCCAGATTTATTGTTTATTTCTTCGATATTATTATTCAATTAACTTTTCTTCGGAAATAAGATTATTTATTTACTTTAACCTGAATTATTCATAAAAACCATTAAAATGGTTAAAAGCAATACTTTTATACTTTTTCAAGAGGGCGTCTAAAAAGTCTTAAATCTAAGAAAATGCCACAAAGACTCAAAGGCTCTAAGACACACAAAGATTTAAATATCAG
>JAFGQQ010000099.1 GCA_016935595.1 Bacteroidales bacterium | reverse complement strand
TATAAATATTGAAAATTTAACACTTACCGAAGCACTTGATGAATGTCTTAGAAACAAAGATTTGCAATATAAAATTGTTGACGATGTTATAATAATTGAGCCAAAAGTCGTTGATAATGATGAAAATAATGAGCAAAAAACTTTATTTCAAACCATAAGAGGGCAAGTGATTGATTTGAATACCGAAAGCCCGTTAACAGGTGCCAACGTAGTTTTAACCGGACATAATCCTGTTAAAGGAACTGTTACTGATATTAACGGCTATTTTGAAATAAAAAACGTACCTGTAGGACGTCAGAATATTGAAGTAAGTTATATGGGTTACAATAGTGCTGAAATAAAAAATTTGTATGTAATATCCGGTAAAGAACTGATTCTTCAGGTTAAGCTTGAAGAAAAGGTTTTTGTTGGAGAGGAAATAGTTTTTAAAGCTTACAGGAAGGATAAGCCATTAAATGAAATGGCACAGGTTAGTGCACGATCTTTTACAGTTGAAGAAACTGAACGTTATGCAGGTGCAATTGGTGATCCTTCAAGAATGGCAGCAAGCTTTGCCGGAGTATTAACCCTTGGAACCCAAATAAACGATATAGTCATCAGAGGCAATTCTACCATGGGAATGTTATGGAGAATGGAAGGTTTAAAAATCCCTAACCCAAATCACTTTGGTGATCCATGGACAACCGGCGGAACATCCAGTATGATTAACAATAATGTATTAAGTAATTCCGATTTTTACACCGGTGCTTTCCCTGCCGAATTTGGTGATGCCACATCAGGAGTTTTTGATTTGAATTTAAGAAAAGGTAACTCTGAAAAAAAAGAATATGTTGCACAAATTGGTTTTGGTGGATTGGAATTCGGGGCAGAAGGACCATTTATAAAAGAAAAAAGAGCCTCGTATATGGCGAATTACAGGTACTCGACAATGGGAGTATTTGATTTGCTTGGTTTGGATATCGGAATTTTTACCGTACCCACTTACCAGGATTTATCATTTAATATCAATATACCTACAAAAACAGGAAAGTTTTCGGTTTTCGGACTTGGGGGAATAGACGGATTGCATAGTGAAGATATTGATGAATCGAAAAACCTTATAGATATTATTGCTTTAGATGCTTATATGGGATTTACCGGTTTTAACTATATGCATTTCTTAAACGAGAATACCAGTTTATCCACCAGTATAGGAATTTCAAAATCACAAAATAAAACTTTAATCGATAAAAGAATAAATAACGAGATTGATGATTTCTATCTGGATAAAATGAACGAATCAACTTTTGAATTTCTCACAGAGTTGAACAGAAGGATTAATTCAAGGAATTATATGAAATTTGGTTTTAATTACTTCAATTCAAATGGAGATTTTAATGACAGTTTGTATATAACTGAATATAAAATATTTGTGCATAATAAAAACATGAAAGGCAGTGTTCCGTTAGTTCAGGGATACGGTCAATGGAAGCATCGGTTTAATGATCAATTGTCGTTTGTTAGTGGAATTCATTACCAGTACTCAAAATTAGGTGATGACCATGCCATTGAGCCGCGTTTAAGCATAACCTGGGACTTTTTACCTAAACAATCAATAAGTTT
Source organism: Bacteroidales bacterium (assembly GCA_016935595.1). The sequence continues at coordinate 6,670 of JAFGQQ010000099.1, read as the reverse complement.
AGGATTAGGAACACATTCGAAATTACAGCCAAAGTTCATTTATCACTACGAATTTTTAAAGGATACAGCTAATAAAGTATATGAAAAACCCAATATTAACCTGAAAATGACACGAAGCAAGCATGTAGTTCTTGGATATAACTATCTGTTTAACAGTAACCACCGATTAAAAATCGAAACCTATTATCAGTATTTAAGCAATGTGCCTGTTGAAAAGGACAGTTCGTATAAATCTTTAATTAATTTTGGTACAAGTTTTTCTGATTTTGAATATAAAGGCCTTAATAACAGTGGTATAGGTTATAACTACGGAACCGAGTTTACCCTTGAAAAATTCCTGTCAAAAGGATACTATTATTTATTTACGTTATCCTTATTTAACTCAAAATACAAAGGAAGTAACGGCAAACTGAGAAATACCAGATTTAATGCCAATATTATATGCAATTTACTCGGAGGTTATGAATGGACTATAAAAAATAATAATACAATCGGTTGGGACGGAAGGGTAATCTGCGCTGGAGGAGAACGAAAGATCCCGTTAGATTATGAAGCTTCGGCAGAGTTTAAAGAGGCCAGATTTATCGAAGATAATGCATATGATGAAAGGTTTAAAAACTATTTCAGACTGGATATCAAATTTTTTTATAAAATCAATAAAAAAACCAGCCATATGATTGCCATTGATATTTTAAATGCTACTAACCGGCAAAATCACTTTCTGGCTTTATATGATGAAGAAATAAATGATTATAAGGAAGAATCGATGTTAGGAATAATACCAGCTTTTTTATGGAGATGGAATTTTTAAGGAAACCTTTATCATTAAAAAAAATAAAATTTAAATTTAGTAAAGACAAAAGTACATGAATATTAAGATACGTAGCAAAAAAGCCAAGTTGATGAAGCCTGCCTGCCGGCAAGGCAGGGTTCGCCGACCAGGCCATGTGGATAGGCTGTGCGAAGGAGGTCTATCTGCCGACAGGCAGGCAACAAAAAATGTTTGAAAATTTTTAAATTAAGAATATGATAATTAGTTGTTTGACCTAAATATATTCTAATGAAAAATTGCTGCCACATTCCTATAAAATCAATAAAAAAAACTTATTAATCTTAAAATTAAATTGGATTTATGAAAAAGAAGGGAAACAATTTTAACAGTAAAATCAGCTTAAAATCAATTAAAGGAATGAAGTTATTCGAATTTTTAATGTTGTTAACTTTTTTATCTTTAAATATTAAAGCGCAAAATTTAACTGTTACAATTAAAAAAGAAAATGTGCCTTTAGGTGAAATTTTACAGGAAATTAAAAAGCAAAGCGGAAAAAATATATTGTATAACAATACAATTGTAGATGTTTATAAAAATGAGTCAATAGATTTATCAGACGTAACAGTTGAAGAAGCTTTAAATGAATGCCTGAAAGGAAAAAACCTACAATATAAAATTGTTGATGATATTATAATAATTGAACCAAAAGCAATAAAAATCCAAAAAACAGATTCGGATAAACTGACTCAAACCATAAAAGGAAGAGTAGTTGATAAAGAATCATTAATTCCTTTATTTGGAGCCACTATTGTAATTGAAGGTACTGATCCGGTTATTGGAACTGTGGTTAATGAGAATGGCTATTATAAAATTGAAAATGTCCCTCTTGGAAGGTATAATATTGCGGTAAGTTATGTTGGATACAATCCATATATAGCTCGTGAGGTTTCGGTAAACAGCGGAAAAGAGGTTGTATTGAATGTCTATTTAAAGGAATCGGTTACCGAACTGGATGAGGTACAAGTGAAAGCCAATTCAAATAATGACCACCCTATTAATTCCATGGCCACCATTAGTGCAAAACAATTAAGTATGGAAGAGGCAAACAGATATGCAGGCACTTTTGATGATCCTGCCAGGTTAGTTTCATCCTATGCAGGTGTTGCTTATAATATGGGTAACAATGGAATTGTAATCAGGGGAAATGCCCCCAAAGGCCTACTTTGGAGAATGGAGGGTGTTCAGATACCCAATCCAAATCATTTTGCAGACTATATCTCACTTGGAGGGGGAGCATTAACGGCATTAAGCAGTCAGACCATGTCTAATTCTGATTTTTATACGGGTGCTTTCCCTGTTGAATATGGAAATGCGCTTTCGGGTGTTTTTGATATCAAAATGAGGATTGGAAATCCTGAAAAACAGGAACATACATTTCAAGCTGGTTTGGTTGGCATTGATTTTGCTTCAGAAGGGCCGTTTGTTAAAGGGAAGCCGTCTTCATATCTGTTTAATTACCGTTATTCTATATTAGGTTTATTAGCACCGATTTTACCAAAAGAAATGGGTATTTTAACATATCAGGATCTGTCATTTAAACTCAATTTTCCAACAGAAAAAACAGGCATATTTTCGCTTTGGGGAATCGGGGCATTAGACAGGCAATACCGGGAAGCCAATAAGGATTCATCTTTATGGGTAAACAGTGATTTGGAGAAAGAATATGATACCAGGCTGTCAATGGGCGCTATTGGTATTAGTAATAAAAAAATAATAGGAAATAAAACTTACATTCATACAACATTTGCTTTAACTGAAAATAGTATACACTGGTCTCAAAAGAGATACGATAGTTTGTTAAATTTATTGCCCAAGAGAAAGTTTGAGGATATTAGATGGAAATATACGCTGACCGGTTTTTTAAACCATAAATTTAGTGCAAAACACACCAACCGGACTGGTTTTATATTAAACCGGATTATGTATAATATTGATAATAAGTTAGCCGATGAGTATGGAGAAATTTTAAAGACCTATATTTCAGAGAAGGATGGGAGTAATTTACTACAATTTTATTCGCAATCTAAATTTAACCTGAATAATAATTTTGTAATAAATTGTGGTTTCCATAGTCAATACTTTACTTTATCCGATAAATTTACTTTTGAACCAAGGTTTGGCATGAATTGGGATGTATTGCCCGGTCACCAGGTTAGTTTTGCATACGGACTTCACAGTCAGCTTGAAACAATACATCTCTATTTGGTTCAGCAAGATATTGACGGTGAAAAAATATTTCCCAATAAAAATCTTGATTTTAACAAATCACATCACTTTATATTAGGCTATAAATATAAAATTTCAGATAATTATGTACTTAAAATAGAACCCTATTATCAAAAATTATATGATATACCAGTCATTCCAAACAGTTATATATCAACTATTAATCTTGATGATGCTTTTGGTTTTAACGATTCATTGTTAAATAATGGCTCAGGAAAAAACTATGGAATTGATCTCACATTCGAGCGCTTTCTTGATAAAGGCTATTATTATTTAATTACTGCATCATTATTTAACTCAAAATATACCGGAGGTGACGAAATAGAAAGAAATACCCGTTATAATAAAAATTATGTAATAAATTTATTAGGAGGTAAAGAATGGTTAGTTGGTGCTAAAAATAATAATATTTTCGGGATTAATATCAGGTTTACTTATATGGGGGGCGATAGAATTCATCCCCTTAATCTACCTGAAACATTTGCACAGAAGGATATTATTGAAGATAGGGAGCATGCATACGATGATAAATTACCCAATGCGCCTATTTTATCATTATCATTAAGTTACAGGAAGAATAAATCAAATTATTCCGGAATTTGGTCATTTCAAATGATGAATGCTTTGGCATATAAAGAATTTCGCGGCTATGAATTCAATGAAGAGCTGAATAAAATTGAAATGGAGAAAGATTTAATATTAATTCCAAATATTAGCTATAAAATTGAATTTTAATTCATAAAATAATGATAATAAACTATTTCAAAATAGTATTAAGAAATATAAATAAACATAAAGTATATTCATTAATTAATATTTTCGGGCTTTCTATTGGACTAACCTGTAGTATGCTTATTATAATCTATGTGTATCATGAGCTTAGCTATGACCGATTTCACGAGAATGCAGACAGAATATTTCGATTAGGCAGCGAAGTAAGTTCTGCAGAAGGAAAATCGCGAGAACCTTTATCAAGTGCTCCAACAGGGAAAATGTTGCTTCATGACTATCCTGAAATTATTGATCAAGTGAGATTTTGTGATATGGGTAAAACAGTTATCAGTTATGGTGATAATCAGTTTTATGAGAAGGAGATTTATTATTCGGACCCTTCTGTTTTTCATATTTTTACATTACCTATGCTTAAAGGCAACCCGAAAACAGCCTTAGAAGAGCCATATTCAGTGGTGATTACGAGAAGAATGGCAGTAAAATATTTTAGTAATGAAGAACCTGTTGGGAAAGCACTTAAATTCAACAATAAATCAGATTTTACCATAACGGGTGTCATAGAAAACCTGCCGAGTAATACTCATCTTGATTTTAATATGTTATGTTCATTTGAGACACTTTACGATCAAAATGATCTGAGTTTGAATAATTGGTTGAATTTTAATTGCTCCACATATCTGCTTCTCAATGCAAATACCAATTATAAAATATTAGAATCCAAGTTACAAGCTTTCATTAAAAGATATATTGATGAAGATAATAAAACTAACTTGGGTAATCTCAGCTTTTATCTTAATCCTTTAAAAAAAATACATCTTTATTCAAATCTCGATGGAAATCCACCGGGTCTTATATCACGAGTTATTTTATATAGCTTATTGGCCATATTTCTTATACTTATTGTGTGCATTAATTTCACAAACCTTTCAACAGCCCAATCAATAAACAGGACTAAAGAAATAGGACTTCGAAAAGTAGTTGGTGCGAAAAAAAGGAATCTGGTTATTCAATTTCTCAGTGAAACAATGGTGTTAAGTTTTTTTGCGTTAATTATTACCTTAATTGCTGTTAAATATATTTTACCGTTTTTTAGCAATAATGTTGAAGAAAAATTAGAACTTAATCTTTTTGAATTTCCGGGATTATTTATTGGTTTTTTCATTTTAACTTTCTTTGTAGGAATATTTGCCGGGAGTTATCCGGCCTTTTATCTTGCCCGGTTTCAACCTTCTCAAATATTAAAAAATATTTCGGTGTCAGGTAAAAAAAGAAACGGCTTTCGAAATACTCTGGTTATTATCCAGTTTGTTGTATCAATAATACTTATATCACAAACCATGCTCCTGGATTACCAGTTAACCTATTTAAAGAATAGGGATATTGGTTTTCATAAGAAAGATATGATGGTTTTACCAGTTTATGATGAGATGATCATAAAATCCATACCATTACTAAAAAAGGAGTTAAAGAACCATCCTAATGTACTGAATATTACTGCAACTTCCTCCTTACCAGGCTTCGGAATCAAAAGTAATGTTAAAATTCCTGAGGGTTTTTCCAGGACTGACGTACAATTAATGGATGATATCAATGTTGATAATGATTTCATACCGGCTTTGGATATCAAGCTTATTGCTGGCAGAAATTTTTCAAATGTATTCACAACTGATGAACAGGATGCACTTATTATCAACCAATTGGCAGCAAAAAAGTTCGGATGGAGTAATCCAATCGGTAAAATCATTCAATATAGTGTAGGTCAGGATCAATTCGCCGCTGGTATAATTATAGGTGTAGTAAAGGATTTTCACCTGTCCTCAATGCACAGGGTAATTGAACCTCTTTTTATCAGTAATCATCTGGATAATCTGAATCACATCCTTATAAGGATTAAACCTGAGCAGGTTCCTGTTACGATTGATTTTATCCGGGAAAAATGGAAAGATCTTTATCCTAACTACCCTTTTCAATACTCATTCTTAGAAGACTCTTATGATAAGTATTTTCGAAATATAGAAAAAGTGGTTGAAGTACTCTCTTTCTTTTCAGTGATAGCAATTATATTGGCTTGTTTGGGCATTTTTGCACTAGCTATGTATATAACCGAACAACGCAGGATAGAGATCGGCATCCGGAAGACTTTCGGAGACACCATGATGGGTATTGTATTACGGTTGAATAAGGAATTGTTAAAGTATGTCCTTATTGCCACTGTATTTGTAATACCGTATGCGTATTTAACAAAAAACTTATTACAAGGATTTTTACCTTACCTGGACAAGACAAATTATTTCATTTATATAAAAGGAATAGTTTTGGTTTTTATAGTAGCACTCTTTTCAATTTCTTATCAATCGGTTAAATCGGCTTTAGCTAATCCGGTAGATTCGTTAAGATGTGAATAAATTATATGATGAACTTTGAATTTTTATTGATTATGAAAAAAAATATAAAATTCTTACTTACCTGTTTTTGGTTTTTAAATTCAATTTTTATAAATGCCCAAAATTTAACTATTTCCATTAAAATGGAAAATGCAAGTCTAGGTAAAATTTTACAGGAAATTAAAAAACAAAGCGGTAAAAACATTCTATATAATAATACATTAGTTGATGAATATAAAGACGAATCAGTAAATATAGAAAATATGACTTTGGAAGAGGCTTTGAAAATGTGTTTAAAAAACAAAAAACTTCAATATAAAATTATTGATGGCGTTATCATCATTGAACCAAAAAATCAAAAAATTAATCATCCTGCTATTCCGAAAGGCGTAAGCCAGAACATAAGGGGACAGGTTATTGACCAGAATTCGGATATGCCGTTAATAGGGGCTACTGTTGTTTTACTTAATTCCAATCCTGTTATTGGAACAGTAAC
>JAFGQQ010000519.1 GCA_016935595.1 Bacteroidales bacterium | reverse complement strand
AGAGGTTCTTCAATAATAAAACCGTTGAATGATACTTTTTCGGTTGTCTCGGCATTACTGATTTTAGCTTCATTAAAAACGCCAGCAATTAAAACTATCAGGATTAATAACAATGAGAGACTAACTATTGACCTGATTGTAAACTTATTTTTTCTCATAATATTAATTTAAATAAATAAACAAATTACATTAAATATTTTAATACACAAAATATGCCAGAATCATCATTCTGAAAGAACAATTTAATAAAATACCTTATTGAGATTTAATTTGTTATTAAACGAAAAATATGTTAAATTTAAAAGAGGACTAAAATGAATTTAAATGAGGAAGATTTTTAATTTTGGGATTGGCATTTTAACATCAACTATTCTATATTTACAGGGATCAACCATTCAGGAACAACTCAAATTCAGACATTACACAACTGAAGAAGGTATGTCGCATAACCAGGTATATTCCGTTTGTCAAGATCATTACGGAATAATGTGGTTCGGAACGAATAAAGGATTAACCAAATTTGACGGATATAATTTCACTATTTATAAACCAGACATAAATGACAGTGCAAGCATACAAGATATATTAATTCGTGCACTATATAAAGACAGCAAAAACACCATTTGGATAGGTGGACAACATCTTTCTTATTATGAGAGGGATAAAGACCATTTTATTAATCTTTCAAATATAATAGATAGTATAGTTATAGAAGGAGTAAACTTTTTTTATGAAGATTCGGCAGGCTTTTTATGGATATCTACCACAAACGGATTATTTTCATATAATCTTGAAACTAAAAAGGTCAAATCATATTTTTACCTGCCCGATGATCCAAATAGCATTAGTTCAATAAACATAAACAGGATAATGGAAGATAGTTATGGTAATTTCTGGATTTGTACAAGAGATGGTGCACTTGAAATCTTAAATAGAGAAACAGGAAAATTCAAACACTTTTTTTCCAATCCAAATAACAATAAAACAATCAGCGAAAATCATCAAACTGCTATATTTCAGGATAGTAAAGGCATACTATGGATAGGAACTTATAATAATGGCCTTAACCGTTTCAATTATAGCGATTCAACATTCGAAAGAATAATTATTGACAAAGAAAATAGTTTTAGTAATCGTGTACGTGACATTTATGAAGATACAAAAGGTAATTTATGGTTTGGAACAAGAGGAGGGCTATATTTATATAATTATAAAAAAAATTCATTTAATAGATATGCCCATACCGAACATATTCAATCAAAACTAAGTCATAATTCCATATTTGAAATATTTGAGGATAACAACCAGGGTTTATGGATAACTACTTTCGCAGGTGGTGTTAACTATGCTGATCTAAATCAAAAAAAATTCATTACCTACACAAAAAAGCCAGATGATAATTATTTTTTAAATGATGCTGTAGTTTATTCTTTTGCTGAGGATAAGAATAAAAATATTTGGGTTGGTACTGAACAAGGCGGAATTAATATTTTAAATATAGAAACCGGGAAATTCTCATATTTATCAAACGATCCTGAAAATCCAAATTCTCTATGTAACAACGACATAAAAAAAATGGTTTTCGATAATCATAGTAATCTATGGATTGGTACATATGACGGGCTGGATTATTATAATACAAAAACAAAAACATTTACACATTATAAAGCTGATAAAAAACATGGCAGCCTTACGCATTCAAGAATTTATGAAGTGTTTATTGACAGTAAAAATAATTTATGGATTTCAAATAATGCTGGAATCAATCTTATGAAAAAAGGATCGAAAAACTTTATTAACGCTTTTAGCTCAAGACTTTATTCAATAATTGAAGATAATGAAAAAAATATACTCGCAGCAAATGGAAATATTATCATGCGGTTTAATTACATGACCAATCAATTTGAACCGTATTTTGAAATTACAGAAAAAAGCCAGGAAGTTAATCTTACGAATGTAATTTACCAGGATAGTAAAGGTAATTTCTGGTTTGGAAGAGATTTAGGCATTACTTATTTAAATAATACGACTAAAGATATTATAAATTATGAAGCTCAGGATGGACTTTATACTTATGCTGTATATGGTATAATTGAAGATAATAACAAAAATCTTTGGCTAAGTGGAAACAATGGATTAGTAAAATTTGTTAATGCCATTGATTCAGCTAATATCCCTAATTTTAAAATATATTTAAAAGCAGATGGCCTTCAGGGCAAACAATTTAATTATAATGCCTATTTTAAAGCTGCTGACGGAAAAATTTATTTTGGCGGAATAAAGGGATTTTCATCTTTCTATCCTGAAATGATAATTGAAAATAAAAAAGTACCAAACGTTATTATTACAAATATTAATATTTTTAATAAACCTGTTGAAATTGATCAAAAAATTCATAACCGTATTATTATAAATAAATCTATTTCTGAATTAGATCATGTAATTTTATCTTATAAAGATTATATTTTCGGTTTTGAATTCGCTGGAATTCATTATTCTATCCCTGAAAAAAACAACTATGCATATTATATTGAAGGTTTTGAAAACGAATGGAATTATACCGATGCAATCCGGCGTTTGGCTAATTATACAAATCTTCCAGGAGGTGATTATGTATTTAAAGTAAAAGCCGCAAACTGTGACGGCATATGGAATGAAGATCCAATTGAATTAAAGGTTACTATTCAGCCTCCATTCTGGAGAACCTGGTGGTTTATAATTACTTTAACATTATTTATTATAGGAAGTGCTATAACCTTTTATTTTATCAGAATTAATCAAATTAAGCGGCAAAAAGAAGAACTTGAAAAACAAGTAGCAATAAGAACGCATGAATTAAAAGAAGCAAATTCCGAATTAAAAATGCAAAAAGAAGAAATTCTTACTCAAAACGAAGAAATTCAACAACAATCGGAAGAACTTGCCACACAGCGCGATGCTCTTGAAGAACAAAACAAAAAAATTGAAACCGCATATAAAAGCATCCAGTTACTTAGTGAATTTGGGAAAAAGGTTACATCTACACTTAACCTCGATGCAATTAACGATATTATTTATAATTATGTAAATTCGTTAATGGATGCAGCCGCTTTTGGAATAGGAATTTATTGCGTAACAAAAAAAGCAATTGAATATACAGCATTTTTCGAAAAAGGAGAAAAAAAACCTTATTTTAATCTTCCCGTTAACAAAAAAAACAGTTTGGCAATTTGGTGTTTTAAAAACCGGAAAGAAATACTTATTAATGATTATGAATCAGAACATAAAAAATACATTGATAAAAAAGGTGATTTTAAAACATCAGAACATCCTCAATCAGCAATATATCTGCCATTAACTATTGAAAACAGGGCAATTGGTGTTGTTACAGTACAAAGTTACAAGAAGAACGCTTATTCGGAAAATGATATAAATAACCTTCAATCATTGGCTTCTTATATTTCCATTGCATTGGATAATGCAAACGTTTATGACATTATAAAAGAACAGAATATACATATTAAAAGCAGCATTGAATATGCAAAATCTATCCAGAATTCTATATTACCAACTGAAAAAGACCTGAATAAATATTTGAATTACTTTATAATCTTTAAACCACGCGATATTGTTTCCGGCGATTTTTACTGGTTCTTGCCTGTTGTTACACAAGTTGAAAAAGAACAACTGTTTTTTGCAGTTGCCGATTGCACTGGCCATGGAGTACCCGGAGCATTTATGTCATTAATTGGAAACAGACTATTAAATGAAATAGTGAATCAGAAACGAGTGCTAAATCCGGCACAAATTCTTGAACTATTAAATGTTGGGGTTTCACTGGCATTAAAACAAGACCAAACAGATAATAATGATGGAATGGATGTTTGTTTATGCCGCTTCGAAAAAGAAATAAATAATAGAATCAAAATTTGCTTTTCCGGAGCCAAACGGCCCCTTTATTATTATAAAAAATCAAATAATAAAATTGAAATATTAAAAGGCGACCGTAAATCAATTGGTGGAATAAGGGCTAAACGCAGTAAACTTTTTTATACAAATAAAGAATTAATAATGGAAAAAGAAGATATTATTTATCTTAGTTCCGACGGATTTGTCGACCAAAATGCACCAAACAGAAAAAAATTCGGAACCTATAAGTTACTTAATATTTTAGAAAATATTAAGGATGATCCCCTTGAAAAACAGAAAGAAAAATTAGAAAAAGAAATAATGACCTATATGGAAAATACCGAACAGAGAGATGATATTACATTAATCGGTTTAAAGTTTTAAATTTATCATTTTTCTACATTCATAAAATATTATTATTCAATATTTTTCATTCCATATGAATTTACAAACAGTATAGTTCCTATTTGGTCATATCCCATAAATAACTCGGTACCTTCATGTTTTAAATGATCGCCCCTGAAACCTATAATGGTTAAACCGGCATCAGCCGATTTTGCATTGATTAAATTTTTTACACTTGTATCAGGGTTTTCGACAATAATCTCGATATTATTCATAGTTATCGGGAGACGACCTGTTGTAACCAGCTCGTACATTTGTTTTCTGGTTTCCTGAATTTTTTCAGATTTACAAGTTTCAAATATTTTAATATTCGATTTTGACCAGTCGGGATGCCCGTAAATAATAAAACTCAGTAATATCATCAGGTTTGAATTGTTTGTATCTATGCTTCTGATCCAAACATGGATGCTTTCGTTTAAATTAATTTGTTTTCTTGACGTTCCTATAATACAAAAATCAAAATTACCAGCATTAACCAATGAATAATTGTCAATAATATCATTCAAATTATCGGGATCTTCTTTATCAAATTCAAAAATAATCATGTTATTTTCCATTCCGGAAACACCCATAATCTGAACCGATTGCGCTATAGCCGAGGTATATGATGGAGAAATAATTGTATCGATATAAATATGATTTTCGATATAACCATATCTTTTTATTAATTTTTGTAAAATTTCCTTTGCCTGTTCATAAGTGGCCTTGGAATAATAACCTTCTATTAAATGTATATAAGTACCAAAACCATATTTATATGATATCCAGTTAAGCATATTAAATGCAGTATCCCTTTCAAATGAGTTTTGAGAAATACATATTGCACTTGGTCTCCATTCTTTTTTCGATCTCATGAGGCCTGATTTCTGAAGATACACCTGTAAATTTCTATTAATTTGAAAAATAGCATTCGCAAATATGGCTTCCAGCCCTTTTCGTTCTTTATGGTAATTATTAATATAGATATATATCAAAGTCATAATAATTATTGCTACAACAGCATATGTGGTGCTTATTTTAAACATTACCCAAACCGAAATCATAAATCCGGTTAAAAAAATATACCAGCGTGATTTAAACGATGGCCGGTATGACGGAGATTATCCGAAATGGTTAAGAAAAGAAATTAAACATAAAGAACCATAAGTAACCATAAAAAACATGGAAATAATTCCTGCCACCATATTCACATTACCTATTGTAACAAAAACCATTGCAATAATGCAAGTGATAAATGAAGCATTATAAGGTTCATTATCATCTCCTTTGCCTAAGGCTAGAATTTTATTTATTCTGGATGCAGGGAAAGATTAATCGATTGCTAAAGCCTGTAATGTTCTTGGCGCAACCATAACAGAACCAATTGCTGAAGAAAGTGTTGAAGCGGCTAAACCCAAAGGTATAATAACAGCACCACCAATTGCAATTTTACCCATAATCAACTGATGGTTTAATAAATCCTCAATACTTGCAGAATGTGCAAGCTTCCATACAATAAAAAAATAAATAATCATTCCTGTAATAGTTGCGAATGTAGTTCCTAAAGGAATAGAACGGGAAGGATTTTTTAAATCTCCCGATAAACCAACTCCAGCTGTCATTCCTGTAAAGGCAGGAAATATAATGGCAAAAACAATAAAAAATACTTCTTTATTTCTAAACTGGGCTGAAAATAAGGAAAGATCATTTGTCGCTGCATATTCTGTTTTCCCAAGAAAAAATAAAATTAATGACAAAGCTAAAATCCCAATCACAAAATACAATGCTTTAACTCCCATATTTGCACCTTTCCGTAAAATTAAAACAGATAAACCAAGCATAGCAGGAATACTAATTACCTGCCTGGGAAGGATGAAATTGAATTTTTCTTTTATGAAATCAAATAAAAACTCAAACGATTCGGTGAAAGCAATTATATAGAAAGCAACACTGATTGCCTGTGAAAAAAATAAAGCAATCCCAATTGTTGCACCAATATTTAATCCGAAAGACCGTGATATGATAAAATATTCACCTCCTCCTTCAACACGCTTATTTGTAGCCAATTCGGAAATAGCTAATGCTGTGGGGATGGTTACCATATGTCCTAATAATATAATTACAATTACTCCCCAAAAACCTAAAGTTCCAACTGCATAACCAAAACGCAAAAATAAAATCGCACCTAATATTGTCGCTATTGCTGTAAAAAATACCGGTGCTGTTCCAAACCGTTTATTCTTGTTTGTTGTTGTGGCCATATAAATAAATTTATCTATGTATTAAAAGCGTAAGTTAAAAATTTTAGATTATAATCATAAAAGTCAATGATATTATTTTTGAGAAGGAATGTTATTATAAAGTCACAATTTATTATAATTCAATTAAAACGTTATTTTTTTAAGATAAAATAATAAATTAAGGGTAACTTTTCTTTCTTGAAAAGAATAAATTATTATACAATAATTTAATAAAAATGTAATGTTTAATATAAGTATATAATCTATTTTTATAATGTTATATATTAATATAAATAAAAAATACTTAGGGGTTAATAAATAATATTTCGTCTATATTATAAAATTACGCTATTTCGGTTGACTTTTATCAGTATTTAATATTAAAAAATTAACGCAACCATATAGATAAACTAAACATCTTAAAAAATAGATAAAATATGCAGCTAAAGAATAAGTTTTTTGTCAATATATATAAATTTAATTAATAATTTGGAGGAAGAAAAATGATTTACGGATTAATCTTCGGGTGTCCCTTTGACGTAGAAAACGAAAACTGCCCGTTTAAAAAAATCAGACAAATGCCTTTAGAAGAAAGGGTAAACTTAATTGGCGAAATGGATCAGCTCGATATTTGCAATCTAATAGAAACACACAGTAAATGTCTTTATTTTCGTGAAAACAGAAAAATTAAAATCCAAAATCAAAGAATTGCTGTTTAATATTCAATTGAAATTGAATTATTATTGATAATGTAATTGGAATCCCAACATATAACAATATAAAATCTTTAAAACATTTATTGTTATTTATAAAAAACTAAATAAGTTAGAGTATAAAAATAATTAATACAAATAATCCCTGATTTAACACTTTACTTTTTATTTGAATATTATCCTGTAATCTTTTGAAAATCCCTAATTTTTAATTATTTTCAACTATCACTTACCTAAAAATAATCGCGATGAGAAAATCTCTTATTATCATTATTCTAACTATACCTTTATTGCTTAACGGACAAAATAAGTTTTATGATTATCATGAACTTGATACTTCAATAATTAAACTGTATGCCGACAGCCTGGGCAAAGAGCTATATGAATTCACTAAAAAATTTAAACTTGATTATTATCAAAAAAGCTTTGTAGGTATTGATTCTGTACCGATTAAACTTCATTTTATACTTAAAGCAGACAGCACAGGTCAAAATGCTACGATTGAAGAAATTGAAAACGAAATTGCCATAGTAAATAACTATTTTCAGAATTCAAATATCCACTTTTTTATTTTTCCTGATATTAATTACATTTACGATGACAGCTTATATGATTTTGAACACGATCATGACGAGGATAGTCTACTAACCAATTATTATTTCCCGTTTGCCATTAACCTTTATGTGGTGAATACAATTTATGCTGTCGGCCATCAGGTAGGTGGAACAGGACACGGTTTAGGTGGTACTTACGATTATGTTATGATGATTT
>JAFGQQ010000518.1 GCA_016935595.1 Bacteroidales bacterium | reverse complement strand
TCTTTGAGTATTTCGTCAATTCTTTTTTTATCTTTTCCATGCAATTCATTTTGTCTTTCCATTAAAACACCTGTAAATATTTGTTTATTTTCAGGAGTGGCAGCTTGAAGAATATGTTCGGCAAATTGGGTGAAATGTTCATTTGATGATGTTCGTAAATGATTTACCAGGTAAGGAAACAAAGCCATGTTATATTTATTGTCTTTGGTAGCCAATACAGATATAATTTCTATAGCTACATCAACTGTTTCATCATCGCCTGTTTCAATGGCATCTAATATTGATATACAGTTTTCGTAAATTTCTTGAGTTTTATGGTGAATTAATGTTGACAAAGCCAATAATGATTTATAAATAAGCTTCTCATTATTTAATTGAACCAGTTTTATAAATTCAAAAATATATATTTCAACTAATTCGGGTTTTTGTTTTCCAATTAAATATAAAATATTTAAGGAATCGGTGCATATTTCACCATCCCCGTTATAAAGATTTTTGGCAATTTCTTCAATTCCATTAACGTCATTATTGTCGATTAGCTCTTGTGCTATCTGCTCGTCCGTTTTATTACCTTTCTTGTTTAAGGCGCCCGATGACTTTTGTAAAATTGCCATATCTGTCAAATTTATAAATTAATTTTTATTTTTACCCAATTCATCCCTATAATATTCGTAAATCCCTATTTTTTTGTAGAATTCTTCAATTATTTCATCATTTTTATTAAAACCTCCTTTAAAACTGTTAAACATGTAAATGTGCCATTGGGCAAGGAAATCTTCTGCCCATTGGTATTTATCTTTTTCATTTTTTGAAGAATTGTTTAAATAATCTGTTGCTCTGAGTAAAGCTGTGTTATAAATTTCACTTTTTTCGCCTAATACCTGGCCGGTTAATATTCTTCCATCAAGATCGAATATTTCTTGAGTAAGGACAAAATCTTTTATATTTTGCTGTTTAAAGGTTAGAAATTCTGGAGTATTTAAAAAAGGCCTCCACGAATCGGAAAATAAATGGGCGATTTTAATTTTTTGCATGGCATTTAAATCTTTGTTTGAATTGACAAATTTATCATAAGCTGTATTTTTTAATTGATCCAATAATGGTTTTATGAGATCAACAATTTCTTTTTCGTTGGAGCTAGCTATAATTAATTTAAGTGGTTGGCCAAATTCTGTGATATATTCTATAGAAAAATCATTGAATGATTCTTCCTGGTGGTATTTAATAATATGTTTTAATTGATTTTTAATAATTTCTTTATATTTATTATAGTCAGCCTTAGTTAGGGCTGCTGCTGCCATAGCATGCTGTATGCCCGATTTTACATCTATTTTTTTATCTTCTGGCAGCAAGTCAGCTGACTTAGTAAAAACAAATTCATCAAATATTGGTTCAGGATAATTGGCTAATTTATTAACTAATTGATCGGCCAGGGTGGGATCATTTAACACAGCTATGGCATCTTTGCTATTCCAGGTACTATTATCAGTCAATTTATATTGTTTTGGATGAATCTTTAAGAGTCTCCATTTGCTTGCTACAGCTTCATCCAATATTTTTTTCAAGTCGGGGGATTCATTAATTATTTGAAATGAAGAGGCATATAAATCTAACAACAATTCTGGATTTAAAGATAAAAATTCACCTTTATCGGGATTTACAGCAGAGTTAATTTGTTTTACAACTTCTGGAATTACTTTTTCCATAGACATTTTTTCCGGGAGAGAAATTTTAGGAGGAAATTTTCCACTATCTAAGCAAGCCTCAATAGGACGTCCGTAACGATGAAGGATTTTTGTTTTAATTCTTGTTTGATCACCTGGCGGGAAGAAAGGTAAAATAGCTTCAACATATTTTTCCTGTACATTGGAAATTTTAAATGGGCCAATTTTAAATTCTCCGTTTGAATTAGATATAGCTTTTTCGATTTTTGTGCTTCGATAATCCTTTAAATTGACTAATGAATAAGAAGGTAAGGGTATTGTATCAGTTTTAACCTTGTCAATATAAGGGTAATATGAAATCAGGTTATAGTTAAGTAATAAACTCAGGTTATCGTTATCTTTTGCAGGTATTTTAATTAATGTTTCATTATAAGGGATTTTTTCTATAGTTACAGGAACATTTGAATTATTTAATTTAACCTGGCAATTGACCAGTTCAATCTCTTCCATTGGATATTCAGTTAAACATTTTTTTTGGCCAAGTAACCATTTTGTAAATTTTACAATCGAAATAGTTGATGGATCAATTTGTTCTTTTGAGTTTAAAAAATTAATTATTTCATTAGAATTAGGTGATAAATAAGTGGTTTCATCAGGTTCTTCCCCGTTGGTTATAATATTCTTAATAGTAATGTAATCTTCGGTATTTATTAAAATATTATCAACAAGCAAGTAAAATGAAAATAAAACTTTTTTTGGTGGGTTGGCGATTGCTTCAACAGAGAATTGCTCTTCCCTGTAAGCACTAAGTATATATTTTTTATTATTAATTTTTATTTTCTTTTCCGAAATTTGTTCACCCCTAAAATTTAAATCATTTTGCTTATTTAATGCTTCGTTATAAAAAATAGTAACATGGTATATTGTAGGATTATCAGGATTTGTGAGATCAT
>JAFGQQ010000517.1 GCA_016935595.1 Bacteroidales bacterium | reverse complement strand
TGAAGATAAAATGGAGACCGATTTTCGCCTGGAACAATTCAAAGATACTTTTGAAAAACAAATGGATGAATTTGTAAAATCACAGGGAAAATAACATCAATAATAACAGCGATGAGATTCAAAATTGTTTCAATCCTTCATTTCTTAATTGTTTATCTTTCAGCCTTTGTTTCAGCCCAGGAAGTTCCAGAATGGGTTGAAAACAAAGGCTTTTCTCCATGGATTTCTGAAAATCAGTATGTCACCGGATTCGGAATCAGCAGTTTTACTAAAAAAGATGATGTTTCGGAAATCAGGAAAATTGCTGAAGAAAATGCCAAAAAGAACTTGTCTGAAAAAATAAGTGTTAGTATAAAAGCTAAAACTACTTCAATAAAACAGCAAACAGGCAATGAATTTGAGCAGAAACTTAAATCGGAAGTTGTTTCTATGTCGGATATTGAATTACTGGGATTAAAAAAGGAATTTTATACCGATACAAAAACCGGTATGGAATATTGTTTTATATACGTACCTAAAGCTCAGCTGATTAAAAGTTATGAATATAAAATATTTGAAAAGAACAAAGAGCTTGAAAGTATATTTTATGCTGCAAAAGAAAACGAAAGTAACGGTTATAAAGACATAGCCCTTGAAAGTTATCTGAAATGTTCGCCAATATTAAGCGAAATTAAACACCTGCAAACTGTCCTGCTTGGTCTGGGGCAAGTACCTGAACAGGAAATACTAATTGATATTTTCGATTTGCATCAATGCATTAACCGGCTTGTTACAACAATTAATTCAATTAACGACCTGGCATTTTTCATTGCATATGCATTTAAAGAACAAACACAGGGAGAAGTATTTACAGGCGTGATTGTGTCACCAATTACATACAGGAATACCGGTATGTCATCTGAATTTAGCAAGCAATTGCGCGAATCGGTTGAACACCAGTTAGTGACCTTTAATAAATGGGAAACACATCCGATTAAAAAGTACGAGCCTACTTATGAGAATATGGTAAAAATCCGTTACGGAGTAAAAGGTACCTACTGGGAAACCGATGATAAAATAACAGTAAATATTTACTTGAATGAAATATTAACAGGAATTAAAAAAGCAAGTATTGAATATCAGTTTAGCAGGGCTATAACAAATGAAGAATTTGCTCCTTTAAAACCCAACAATTACGAGAAAGCAAAAAACGATCAGGAAGTATTCAATTCCAATGAAATAATTTCAAATGGCATTAGTCTTGATGTTTTTACAAACAAAGGGAAAGATGATTTAATTTTTACCGAAGGCGAAAAAATGAAAGTGTTTATTAAAACCAATATCCCCTGTTATATTCAGTTAATATACCATTTAAGCGACAGCAGCCGTATCCTTTTCCTGAATAATGAGTTAATGGATGTAGATAAAATTAACAGGATTTATGAACTTCCATTTGTATTTATTTGCAGTGCACCTTTTGGAGTAGAAACTTTACAGGTAAATGCAAGTGAAAAGCCGTTCCCGAAAATTGACACCTATACCAAAGACGGTTTAATATATATTAACGAAAACCTGCCATCAATACTTGAAAAATCAAGGGAAACAGATATTACAATATTCCAGGCAGAAAAAAGATTGACCATAACTACTATGCCTAATTAAACGTACTATGAAATATTTTGCCTTCATATTATCAGTTTTGTTTTTCAATAATTTGCTTTATTCGCAGGATTTCGAGGAATACTATAAACAAAGGCAAAATGAATTCGAATCCTATTATAATGAAAAAGAGGATGATTATAAAAAATACATCGCCGATCGTGATAAAGAGTTTTCTGAGCATTTAAAGAAAAACTGGGAATCGTTTAAAATGATGGAAAAGAAATTTTACGAATCAAAACCTAAACCTTTAAATATGCCGGTTTATATTGATTCATTGGAAAAGAAGTTTAATGTAATTGAGTATAATTTACCTAAAACAGATACTGTTTCATATCAACCGTCAATAAAAAAGATCGTACCTCATGAATCGTTTTCTTTTTATAAAAAAGTTACTACATCTTTTTCTTTTTACGATGAAAATATCATTATTGAACATGAAGATATTTCAGTAATTGAGCCACCATTTACCTATAATAATAAAATTATTAGTGAAAACTGGGACAAACTGAATAAGCTGGAGTTTTATAACTGTATTCCGCAATTGTTGAAATATAAAGAAACATATCGGTTAAATGATTGGGGATATTACCTGCTGGTTCGTGAATTTGCAAAAAAGTTAAAAAACAATAACCAATACTATAAGCTGCTTTTATGGTATCTGATGGTGAAATCGGATTACATGGTTAAAATAGGTTATACAGAAATAAATACTGTATTACTGGTACCTTTTAATACCGATATTTATGAAGTCCCTTATTATGAAATTAACCAGGATGTTTATTATGTGTTTGAATCTGAAAATCCGGGAAGTATAAAAACCTATATCCAGCATTATCCGGGAGCTATGAGAAACATTCAACCTGAAATTTTAAATCCTCCTGTTTTTAAAATGAACGTTAATAAAAAAACTATTGAACATTTTTATAAGGGCGAACTGCAGCAAGTTACAGTTGATGTAAGCCAGCAACTTACTGGTTTTTATAAAGATTATCCTTTAATGAACCTTGAAACGTATTTTAAATCAGGAATGTCCGATTTAACTAAAAATTCATTATATGAAAGTGTTTCAGGTAAAATATTGAATAAAACTGAAAAGGAAGCTGCAGGTTATTTGCTTACTTTTTCACAAAACGGGTTTAAATATATGACGGATATTGAACAGTTCGGAGCCGAAAAAATATTTTTTCCCGATGAAATGTTTTTATATAAATACTCTGATTGTGAAGACCGTGCTGTGTTTTTTGCATTCATTGTTAAAGAATTTCTGGATCTTGAAGTAATAGGGCTCGATTATTCCGATCATGTTGCTGTTGCTGTTCATTTTAATGATAATGTTGATGGGAATTATCTTGTCTGGAAAAATAAAAAGTACATTATTTGTGATCCAACTTTTGTAAATGCGCCGATTGGCAAAACTTTACCAAAACTTTTACAAAGCAAACCCAATTTAATTGATGTAAAAAATTGAAAAGAACGAATGAACTGATTAAATTTACTCCGGCTAATTTTATATGACCTCCAAAAAATGATTGACCTGAAACCATATAATATTTCTTTAAAACTAAATGTAAAAATTCTCCTATTTTTATTTCTTTTTTCATTGGCCCCTACTACTATTATTGCACAGTATGGCACAAAGGCCCAGGTTTCCAATATTAATTTTGAACTTATTAATGAAAAAGTGATAATAACGTATGACCTGGTAAATGCAAGGCCGGGCGATTTATTCAATATTAAAGTTGATATTTATAATTCGGCCGGGTATAGAATTGAAGCCCAATCTATTGAGGGTGAGTTTGCAAATGTAAAAAGGGGCAGGCAAAAACAAATTATCTGGTATATTAGCGAAGATTACACAAATTTCGAAGATAATATTTATGTGGAACTTACTGCTTTACATACAAATTATAAACCCATAAACAGGGTGTCTCGCATTGAAGCGCTTGCAAAATCAACATTATATCCTGGATGGGGAAGCTCCCAGATTACATTGAACAAATCAAACTATATTAAAGGTGCCTTTGGATATGCTTTTTTGGCTTCTTCAATCTACATTTTCGAAACTTCTGTTAATTCGGGTTCATCAGTAAACAGTTTCGAAGAAGATTTATTTCAGGGAATGGGATATACTTTTTTAGGAGCAGCCGGATTAATTTGGGTTTGGGAGTATGGAAAAATATTGTTTACGCCAAATATTTCAAAAAAAATTAAACTTGATATTGAAGCTTGTAATTATAACCAGAAGTTTGTTCCGTTACTTTCTTTGAAATTTACATTATGACTAAGCGTATAAAATATATTATAATTTTCATTTTATTATTGCCGGGATTTGCAGTCCAAAGTCAGTATTACCGTACCGAAATTAAAAACCGCAGTGGCACAAAACGCATATCTTATCGAAAGCAACAATTGGAAGATAATGCTTTGCTAAAACCCAGGCTCGAAATTACCGAGATGATTTTTTTTGATGATAATTCAAATCATGTGCTTGAAAGAAATGAATACGGTAATATTGAATTACATATAGTTAACAATGGCGAAGGTACTGCCCGTGATGTATTTGTTGAAGTAAAATTAATTAGCCATGAAATTGAAGGGATTGACTATAAAAAACAGCTGCCTTTAAGTAATATATATCCGGGCGATACCCGTTTAGTTATAATACCTTTAAACGGGGCATCTGATTTAAATACCGGAATTGCACAATTTGACATAAATGTTACGGAAAGGTTCGGGAATAATATCGATGTTAAGAGTGTTAAAATAGGCACACATCAATATTCGCAACCGTCCATTTCAATTAAAGAGGCAGTTTTTAGTTCAGATGATGGTGGTAAAATTAAATTGGGGTATCCGGTTTATTTAAAACTATTGATAGAGAATACCAGCCAGAAATCAATTACTAATTTGGAAGTTGATATAATTTTCCAAAATGAAGGCTGCCTTTCTCTTGATGATTCAAAATTTATTATCAGTTCACTGGGGAGTAATGAAAATATACTAAAAGAAATTATATTTACTGCAAAAAAGAATTACCCGTATAGCAATATCCCGATTAAACTACACTTTCATGATAAATATAATTTATACTCCGAAAAAAAGAGTATTATTCTTGATTTAAACCAGCCGGTTGCCAAAAGAAATTCTTTTAACATCGAGGATAAGCTATTTGTGCCTTCTCAAATGTTTATTGCCGATATTGATACCGGTATACCTTCTGATACAATGAAATATGTTGAAAGATATGCCCTTATTATTGGTAATGAAGATTATTCGAAACATCAACCGTTATTGTCAAATGAATCGAATGTTATATATGCTAAGAATGATGCAGTTGTTTTTCAAAAATATGCAATCAATACATTGGGTGTTCCGCCAAACAATGCCTTTTTATTGACTAATGCTACTTATGCCGAGATGAAACAGGAGATTGAAAGGGTGTGTAAAATTTTAGAAAAAACAGGAGCTAACTCTGAACTCATATTTTATTATGCCGGGCATGGATTTCC
>JAFGQQ010000516.1 GCA_016935595.1 Bacteroidales bacterium | reverse complement strand
TTCATAATGTCCTAATATTTAATTGGTTTAAAACCAAAATTAGAACTTTATGGGTAGTGAAAATTTTTAGTTTTGAACACCCTACCTTCTAGGGTGGTTTACTTTTTTTTGTGTATTAAAAAAGACTGCATTCTATAAATGGATGAAACTCATTCAAAACTACAGTCTTTTCAATACAAATGTTGTAATAAAGTAAGATAAACCTACTTACTACTTTTTGATAGTCTCAACAACATGCGTTTTTGGATGCTGTTTTGCCGTAGACACTTTCGTAAATCTACCGGTTCCGGCATTTCTGCCTATTTTTACTTTTTTTGCCATAATAGTAATTTTAAAATACATAAACATATCTGGCAGAACCTCCTCCACCAGTATCACCTTTCATACCTAAGTCCAGGAAGTATTTTTCAACTTCTCGACCTACACTTTCAAAATCTGTTTTCCAATGAGACCAATACTTCACATTTTTCCCATCATTTTCATGTTGGTTTTTTCTAGTCTCAGGATCATCAGTTATCCCAATTGTCCAAATTGTATAATTTGAACCTACTTTGTTTTTAATCGCTTGAATTAATTCACCTTTGTTCATGACAAATTATTTTAAACCTTACTCACCGATTATTCGTAACGACAGAGCAAATATTTATGCCGGGTATTTAAAAGTAACAAAAATAAATATTGTCGTTTCAGATAATATTTCTATATTGCACCTTCAATTTAAAACATACCGGGTGACAAGCCCTGAGGATATTTGAGAAAACCAAAAAATCTCAATCCTTTTACCGATAGATGTTACCAGCAACTATCGGTATTTTTATTTTTTGTCGGCATAAATTTTTGTTAAAAATCCATTCATATTTTATTTTCACAAATATTTTTACTACACTTGTATTATAGAACAAAATATAGTACAAAAATAATACATCCTACAATTTATTTACTTAATTGTTAATAAAGTTTTTAATTTATTTTCAACAAAAGAGTTATGAATGAGCTTCATGAGAATCAAAAAAGACTTTTAAAAATACTAGAACAAAATATAGATAACCCTTTAACAATAAGAGAGCTGAAAGATGAACTAGGATTTTCCTCTCCTAGTGTAGTTTCTCATCATATTCAGCAACTTGAGAAAAAAGGATATTTAAAACGTAATCCTAATAACCCCAGAGATTATCAATTATTGAAAAATCCTGATAAACCAATTGTTTATCTTAATCAGTATGGTTTAGCTCAATGTGGCCCCAATGGTTCAATATTAGATGGAAATCCAATTGATAGAATACCCATTGCTTCTCGTTTACTAAATTTCCCTGCTGAAGAAGGCTTTATGTTAATTGCTAAAGGAGATTCTATGGAACCACAAATTTCCGAGGGTGACTACATTATTGCTCAAAAAGCAAATTCTGCCAACAATGGAGATACTATTGTTTGTGTATATGATGAAGTAGCAATTATTAAAAAATATTATATACATGAAAATCAAATATTATTAATTTCAATTAATGCTGAAAAATATCCACCACTCCATGTATCAAAATATTTTAAGATAGAAGGTATAGTTAAAAATGTTATTAAATACAACAGTTAAATTGTTTATGTAAAAATCTTATTATAAGCTTTTTATATTAATATTTTGTTTCGTTCTTATAAATAATCGCACTTTCATAAACTTTTCTAAATAATAAATGGTGCGATTTTTGAGTTATTGTAATTAACGCGCGTTATTTTAATAATTAAATCTTAAAAATTATGTCTAATTCAAGCGAAACAGGCCATGCAAAGAACGTGGCAAACTTTGGTAAATTAAACTTTTATTGCATCGGTTACGGTGCCAGTTACAACCCCTCAAATTCTGAAATCGCTCTTGATGCATTGAATACAATGGAAACTGATTCTCAGAATGCTATTAATGCGGTAAACTCATCTTTACCTGCATATAATACAGCAATAGCTGCACGTGAAGCTGCTTTTAAACCATTAAGCCAGCTTATCACACGTGTAATGAACTCTCTCAAAGCATCCAACACAGGTAGTGAAATAGTTGATAAAGCAGTAACGTTGGTTCGCAAATTACAAGGCCGCAGGGCTACTACTAAACTTACAGAAGAAGAAAAGCAGGAATTAATTGCACAGGGAAAAGAAGTAAATGAACCTTTAGCTCGGCGAAGCCAAATATCTTCTTCACAGTTAAGCTTCGATAACCGTATAGACAACCTGGATAAATTAATTAACTTGCTTGGCTCTATACCGGAATACAAACCAAATGAGACGGACTTACAGGTTGTTTCATTAAAATCCTTGTTAAAGGATTTAAAGACTAAGAACGATGCTGCAAATGAAGCAGCAATACCTTTAAGCAATGCCCGCATTGCCAGAAATAATATTCTCTACAATAATGGGAGTGGCCTTGTTGATATAGCTTTAAATGTAAAAGCTTATGTGAAGTCCCTCTTTGGTGTAAAGAGCCCCCAATATCGTCAAATTTCAGGTTTAGAGTTTAAACGATATAAAATCTGACAGTAAGGGCGAAAGCCCTTATTTTTATTACTTTTTTTCAGTTGTGTTCTAACAAGAAAGTGAATAAATAGAAGTTTCTTGAAACATAAAAAATAGAAGTGTTACAAATATGGGACGTCGTTTTCGCCTTAGACAAATCACGTTAAGAACCTTTAGCTCATGAGCGAAGCGAATAAAATCGATCTTATTTTCGTTAAGAAATCTGGGCTGTTTGATCCGCCAGTTGGCGGAGAGTTCCCAGATTTTAGAAAATGAGATTGATTTTTAGGGATTTGTCGTCAGCGACGGATTTTTTTGTTTACTTTTTTCATCTGTAGGAAAAAAGTAAATGCCCGCCCGGCATGAGGGCTCAAATAATTAGTCTGGTTAATATCGGACGCTATTGATTTTTTTATAAAATATATTACCCCATTTAACAAATAACCTTAGTAATTTATAAAATAAGCGTTAGCGGTTATATATCTTCCAATATCATTTATGTAATTCTCAATATCTTTTATGAATGTATCGTTCGACTTTATGTATCTTGTTATGGCATTTTTAAATGATGTTATATTGTTTATATAACTTGTAATAGTGTTTATCAATTTAGCTTTGGATAGTTTCAAACTGGTTATGGCAGCCAATCATTTTACTATTTCATTCATATATTCTCGTAATTAATAACTCTATAATAAGATTTCAACTTTAAAAACTACAAATCACTTTCTAATTTTTACTTTTCCGGATATTAAACAGACAAATAGGATTCTGAACTTTCATAAAACAAGTATAGATTTTTAAAGAGAAAATTAAAAACCCCGCCCAAATAGTTTTTTTGTCACATTTTTTGTCCCGCCCTGGGTTGGCACATTTGCAAAAACACGTGCCCTCCGGGACACACTAATTTTTGCAAAAGAGCCAACCGCCAACCCTCGAAACAAAAAATCCGCCAAAAAGACTATCCCACCCCGGTAAAATCCAAAAGAAAAATATCCCCAAAACCAACCGCTGCCGTGTCGGCCAACGGGAGGAAAAGCGGGAAAAGCCCCGCAAAGCGGGGAAGAAAAACGGACGGCGG
>JAFGQQ010000515.1 GCA_016935595.1 Bacteroidales bacterium | reverse complement strand
GTATGATGCCCGATTTATTATACCGAATTACTTTTTGAACGAATTGGTGATAAAATTATTTTTAACAGGTTTTGAATATATTTAAATGAGACCAATGCCAATACCGATCCGGTTGTATTTGCAATAAAATCCAGAATTTCACCCGAACGATTAACAACGAGTATAATTTGAAGTATTTCCATAATTATTCCAAATAAAACGGATATGGTTATCACATAGACTATTTTTCGGACAGGATTAATTTTGGTTTTGAAATATTTCATAAAGCTCTCAAATAGAAAAAAAGAAAAAACAAAGTACATGATAAAATGAACTATTTTATCGGCATGTTCAAAATTGAAAATTGAGATTTTCTTCACATCATTACCCGACATCAGGCTTAAAATAATAATAGCAATACCCCATAAAACCGGTTTCCAAAACGATTTTATTAAAGTAAGAAAATGAGTATCTTTTATATTTTTCTTATGATTTTTATTTTCCATTTTAAAAATAAGTGCAAAAGTAAATATTTTAGCAGACTTTCATTCTTTTTAGTCAGAAATAGAAATTTTTATTAGTAAAACTAATTTTATTGTAGTAAATTGTATTGCTGAAGGCGAATATGTAAGGTAAGACAGATTGTTATTAATTTAAAAAATTTGCATTATGAAGAGAAGAATGTCAGTTGATAATATGATGAACATTCTTCGTAATGAGAAAATAAATACATGGTTCGATTTAGGCTTGTTTATTGACCGTTTTAAAGAAAATAAACCAATACCAAGCGTTACGTTTAAAGGAAATTACGAAAGTTTTAAAAACAATTTGGCATCAGGTGGTGTAGCATTCATTACATTTTATTATTCTATTGATGGGGTTACTATTGAAGTTGAAAAATATGCTGAAATATTCAAGCGTTGTTTAAAAAATATACCGGTACATTTTATTGCAGGTGAATTTTTTCCTGAATCGGAACGCTTAATTACTGGTTCTTTATTAAAATATAAAATTCCCGAAATTAAAGGTTTTGATAATTGGGATTTATATAGAGATTTTTTCTTTACAAAATTAGAAAGGGGGAGTAAAGAGTATAATGAGTTAATTATAAAATTCTGGAATCAGGTACTAGTAATTTGTGAAAAATTAAGCAGGTATATTGAAAAGAAGAATATTCAACTATTATATTTAATTAATATTTGTTCGAATCCTGGCAATGTATCTTTGTGTCTTGCATCTATTCTGGTATCTGAATATTTAGGAATACCTGTAATTAACAATAATCACGATTTTTATTGGGAAGGAGGAAACAGGAAAGTTGATATTGTAAATAAAGGTTTGAAAAAAGGGCCAAGAGATTTTTTCTTCCTTAATTCTGACATTGGAGAGTTTTTTTCACAAATTGAGGTTTTATATCCCTGGGAATCGCGTTCCTGGATAAATGTAAATATTAATGCTAGTCAAACAGATTATTTAATAAGAGTAAAAGGACATAATCCTGCAAATGTAACTGAAATTAGTACAGCTGTTAATACGGATGAATTTTCGAATAAAAGCAAACGTCGTAAAATAAACACGTTAATTCAGGTCGAAAAAATTTTAAGCCGCTATAGTGAAACTTTAATTGGATATTCAGTAAATGATGTTTTGGTGAATAAACTGGTTAATGAAGAGAATCCGAGGCCAATTTTGATAACCGGATTTAAATCGAGAGCTGTTGATGATTTTTTTGCTGAAAATATTATATTTCTTCAGCCAACCAGGATTATTGCAAGGAAAAGGATTGAATTTGGTTTAAAATTTATTAAGAAATTGTTTTCATTAACTCAGTTCACCGAAAAATTCGATGAAACAAATAAGCTAAAAATAACACTACTGGTTACCGGGCCTATTTCAGCCGGTCATTTCGATTATTTTGAAGAATTGCTAAAACACTTTTCAAAATTATTTGAAACACTTAATCCAAAATACAAGAGCAGGATCTTTCTAGCTTTCATCTTTAGTGAGCTCGATACTGAAGATTTTAAATTAAAGTTTAAAGAACCTTGTACTTTACCCGATTTATACAATATTTCTTCATTAGTTTTATTGCCTAGTAAAACCGAAGGTCGTGGACTACCTATTATTGAAGCAACTGCATGTGGTACTCCAATTTTTTGCAGGAGGTATTTTCCAGAAGAGGTTTATTCAAGGGTTATAGGTGAACATCTACCTGAAACAGACAGATTAAAAGTAATAGAATTTCAGGGTAAAAAAATACCTGATAAAATGGCTCTGGAAATAATTGACAAGGTATTTTTTCCACATAAATATAACGATGAAAATGAACACAATAAAAAGGTAGTTCAACGAAGATATAGTTTAGATGCGCTAGAGAAAAATATGGAGCAAATATGTTACAGGTTGTTTTTACAAATGCAATCTAATTTTTCTTCACTGAAAACAACAAAATCAGCTATTAAACTATACTCGAAATGGATATATGTATACAATAAGAATTTATTGGAAGTATTAAATAATAAAAACAGGCATTATTTACCGGGATATGGAAGACTTTCATTTATGTTATTTTTAAAATCTTTGATCGATCCCAGCTATTTTCGTATCGAAGAGCAGCGATTCAGGGGCTTGGCATTTGGATTTGCCTATCATATTATTAACCTTCACCTTTCCAATGATTCCATCCCGGTTGAGAAGTTAGTTGAATTTTATAATGCTGTTGATAATATTTTTAATTATAGAGAAGGCGAAGTAGTTATACAACATGACCATTCATTTTCATACCGGCATCGGAATAAAAACTTTTATCCCTATCAGCAATTTACCATACAAGAATTATCAGGAATTACAAATTATTTATACCATAAAATTATCAAACCTGAAATTCATTTAAAAGTGGAGCAAAATGCACATTTTTTTACCGATTGGAATCTGGCACTTGCACAACTTACCTCAAGTACATTTTTAGCTATTGATGATAGAAAAATTTTAATCAATAAATTAAAAGCAAATATTCCTATTGCATATTTTCCTGGTAACTTTTTAAAGAATGAATTGGAATTTTTTGTATTACAATCGGTAAGGTCGCGTTTAGAACTTGGTATTGAAGAAGAATTGACAGCTGAATTGCTTGAAAAAAAATATGAAAACATATCACCGGTTTATTTATTTGCCGAAAGAAGAAATATAGGAACATTACTTAATTACGATCAAATAGTCGAATTTATTACAAATGGAAAAGACCGGGAATTGAAGTTATTGTTTGATTATGAAATATTAAAGATTATTAAATCCGACCAGATTTGCCAGGGTATTCATTTTGTTCAAATTGGGGAAACAGGTATTGAAGTATTGAAAAAGATAAGACAGGAAAAGGGCATAATTATTTCAAATCGGCCCGGTGCTGCTGAAATGACTGATATAATTGATATTGACAGGATACATATTGGTAAAGTTACAAATGAAATTTCTGCAACCATTATGGGTATTCCTATAGGAAGCGGATATATACAAT
>JAFGQQ010000009.1 GCA_016935595.1 Bacteroidales bacterium | reverse complement strand
TAGGGTAGTATATTATATTTATATATTTTTAAAAAATTAAACTTAAGATTATAAAAATAAATAACTGCATATCTTAAATTATAAATTTTTAGACCAATACACTGTCTGAAAAATCATTCTTTCGAATTAATAATAGGATATAAGTTATTTATTTTATAAAATCAACCTTTAAAAATTATGGTCTATTTAAAATAGTTTATATTTTTGACCAAAATTTATATAAATAACTAAATAAACACATATGGGAAAAGGTGACAGAAAAACCAGAAGAGGTAAATTATTCATGAAATCGTATGGCATTACCCGGCTAAGGAGAAAAGATAAAAAAAAGAAAAATGCGGTTGGGATTGATAAAACCGATACAACAATTAAAATAGAA
Source organism: Bacteroidales bacterium (assembly GCA_016935595.1). Next base: position 14,864 of record JAFGQQ010000009.1, on the reverse strand, counting down.
AAAACAGAAACCGTTGATAAAGAAAAAATTAAAACAACTCAGACACCTGTAGCAGAAGTAAAAGAAAAAGTTGAAATTCCTGAAGAAAAAAAAGTACAAGTAAAGGAAAAAGTTGAAATCACTGAAGAAAAGAAAGTTGAAGTAAAAGAAAAAATTGAAAAAGCTGAAAAAACAAAAGCAAAAGAATCAACAAAAAAAGTTGAAGAAAAGAAAACTGGTTCCAAGGAAAAAGATACGGTAAAAGATAAAACCACTAAACCTGCACCGAAAAAGAAAGCAACTAAAAGTAAAAAGGATAAAAAAGAAAAACCTGAAGCAAAGGGAAAAAAGGATAAAACAACTAAGTAAAAAATAGAATAAATACATCAGGTTGTATAGGCTGCATTAAACCTTACATATTCTTCTGATAAATCTGATCCCCATCCGACTGCTGTTGCATTACCATTATTTAAACTAAGCTTTATATAAATTTCTGAGGCTCGCATCATTTTTTTCAATTTTGTAAGTTTTACATAAGTGGGTTTACCTTTGTCCAATAGCTGAATTTTATCTTTAGTCCCAATTGTTAAATCAATTTTATCAGGATCAAAATTTACACCAGCTCTTCCTGCGGCTGCAATAATTCTACCCCAGTTCGGATCCCTGCCATAGATTGCTGTTTTTACTAAAGAAGAATTTGAAATTGTCCTTACTATTTTTCTTGCACTTTCTTCATCAGGTGCATTAACAACTTTGTATTCAACCATTTTTGTTGCTCCCTCTCCATCCGAAACAATCAATTTTGCCAAATACAAGCAAAGCTGCTCTAATTTTTTCTTAAAAATTTTATAGCCTTTATCTTCTTCACTCATAATTTTATTATTATTGGCCATACCGTTGCATAAAATAAAAGCCATATCGTTTGTAGACGTATCGCCATCCACCGTAATCATATTAAATGATTTATCCACTGCTGCTTTAAATGTTTTTTGAAGTAAAGGTTGATCAATAGAAATATCACAACAAATAAAAGCCATCATAGTGCCCATGTCAGGATGAATCATACCCGAACCCTTTGCTATGCCTGCCATGTTTATTCTCCTTCTGTTTAATGCAAAAGAAAAATATCCTTCTTTCGAAAAAGTATCGGTAGTAAGAATTGCACTGGCTGCAAGAGAGCTGGCAATATTCTGTCTTGATAAACGCTGTGCGTTCCTTTTTATTCCCTCAACAATTTTTTCTGTCGGGAACCTTCTGCCAATAACGCCGGTTGATCCAATGATTACATTCTCTTTTTTAATTTTTAATTCATGGGCCATTGCTTCAGCCATAGCTTCAGCACCCAGCCTGCCCTGCTCGCCTGTACAAGTATTCGCATTTCCTGAATTCACAACAATAGCTTGTGCTTTACCATCTGATACATGCTTTTTTGAGATTTTAACACATTCGGATAATACTACATTTCTGGTAAATACTGCACCAACGTCAGCCAGTCTTTCCGAATAAATTATTGCTAAATCTCTTTTTTGAGTCTTAATACCAATATGAGCACCCCAACAATAAATACCTCTTACATTAGTTAAATTTTTTAACATAGCAGACTAATTAAATATTTAAAAATCATGGAACAATCGGAAGATTTGACAATCCTGTACTTTCCTCCAAATCAAACATAATATTCATATTTTGGGCTGCCTGTCCCGATGCTCCTTTAACAAGGTTATCAATCACGGAAATCAAAATAATAAGATTTGTACGATTATCAAATGTTGCAAATATATTACAATAATTCGAACCTCTTACATCTTTTACAGAAGGAATTGAATTGACAATATTAACAAATGGTTTTTTAGAATAATAATCTTCAAGAATTCTGATTATATTTTGCTGGTTTGTTTTTTTCGATGGTTTTACATAAATAGTAGAAAGAATTCCCCTGTTTACCGGCAATAGATGTGGTGTAAATGAAATTTCAATGTCAGAATTTGCTATTAATGATAAATATTGTTCAATTTCAGGGGTATGACGATGATTAAGCAATCCATAAGCCGAAAAATTATCATTTACTGTTGGAAAATGAGTTGATTCTTTTACTTTGGCTCCGGCTCCTGTAACTCCAGACTTAGAATCAATTATTATGGTTCTCATATCAATAATTTTTTCTTTAAGCAGGGGTATTAATGGTAAAATGCAGGATGTAGGATAACATCCCGGATTAGCAATAAGCCGGGCGTTTTTAATATTATCAAAAAATAATTCTGGCAAACCATATACTGCTTTACTTAAATATTCAGGACAAATATGCTCTTGTTTATACCAATTATAGTAGATTTGCGAATTTTGTAATCTAAAATCACCCGATAAATCAATTATCCCAAACTTATCCAAACCAAATTTTTTTACAAATTCCATTGAAACACCATGAGGAAGAGCAAGAAACGCAATATCAATATTAAAATCCAATAAATTATCAATTGAATATAATTTGTAATCAAGCAATCCTTTAAAATGATTGTGTATATCAGAAAACTTTTTCCCTTTGTATGATTCAGATGTAATGATTTCAATACTTACATTCGGATGAGAAGATAAAATTCTAACTAATTCAAGACCAGTATAGCCTGTAGCTCCGATAATTCCAACTTTTATTTTATGCATCTTTTTTAACTTCTTTAATGCAATTGAATACTTCCTTAACTACATATTCTATTTCTTTTTCTTTAATCGTCAATGGGGGAACCAATCTAATTACATTATCTGCAGTAACATTACCCAAAATTCCTTTTTTCAGTAATTTTACAACAACAGGTCTTCCTTCAAAATTTAATTCTATGCCAATCATCAACCCTATTCCCCTAATTTCTTTGATAGCGCCTTCCGTTTTTGCCAGGTTTTCAATTTTTAATTTAATTTTCTCTCCTAACATTTTTGACCTGTTAACAAGTTTTTCTTTTTTAATAGTTTTAATAGCTGCTAATGCTGCTGCACAAGCCAGAGGATTGCCGCCAAATGTTGTACCATGGTCGCCAAATTGAACTCCCTGTGTAATTTTTTCATTAAATAAGGTTGCACTTACAGGGAAACCGCCACCCAAAGCTTTTGCCAAGGTTAAAATATCTGGTTTTACCTGGTAATGTTCATAAGCAAAAAACTCTCCTGTTCTGCCCATACCGCATTGAATCTCATCAAAAATCAAAACTATATCGTGATTATTACATATTTCCCTTAATTCAACTAAAAAATTATAATCAGCAATATGAATTCCCCCTTCACCCTGGACTGGTTCAATAATAAAAGCTGCTATATCGGAACTTATAATTTTTTTTACAGCATCAATATTATTAAATGGCAACTGCACAAAACCTTTTGGAATGGGATCAAATCCCTCCTGGTATTTTCGTTTCCCTGTTGCTATAGTTGCTAAAGTTCTTCCATGAAAACAACCTTCAAAAGAAATAATAGTGCCTCCTCTTCCTTTTGAACTTGCGTATTTACGGGCTATTTTAAATGCTGTTTCATTGGCTTCTGCCCCGCTATTGCTAAAAAATACACGATCAAACCCTGATAATTTTGTTAACTCTTTTGCCAATCGGGCCTGTGGTTTACTCAAATAAAAATTTGAAATATGAATTAGTTTTTTGCTCTGTTTCTGTATTGCCTTTACTACTTTCGGATGACAATGTCCAACACTGTTTACAGCAATACCGGCTAAAGCATCAATATATTTTTTATTATCCGAATCCCAAACATAGGCGCCTTTACCTTTAACCAGTGTTACAGGCCACCTGTTATAAACAGGCAGGTAATTTATTTTGTCATTTCTCTGATATTTATCTGACATGACTATTTATAATTGATACATTTCAAAAATAATAGATTGTACAATGAAAAAGTAAAATAAATAAAAATTTCAATATTTCATCAATTTTGTTGTAATTGTGTGATATCTATCAGTAATTTTTAATATATACAAGCCTTGCTTTAATTCTGACAGATCAATTAAAGTTGTATTTTCCTTAACCTTGCCTATAATAACCAATTGCCCATAATTATTATATAATTTTAATTCTGTATCAAGTTCAAATTCATCCGACAATTCAAGAGTAAGAAAATCATGAACAGGATTAGGATAAATTTTGAACATATAATTTTTGTAAATATCTGATGAAGTTATTGTTACTCCTTGCTTTGAAGTATCTGTCCAGGGTGAAAGAAAAGCGCCGTCTATGATTTGTTGCTCAAAATCAGGACCTGACCATGCCACCTCCATGTGATCATCTCCATCAGCTTCTTTGTGCAATACCTCAATATAATATTTACTTCCAGCCTCAAGTGTTATAGATTCTGATTGTTGTTCATTATATTTATCCCATTCATATAAACCAGTCCATTCAGGTACTTTAGCGATTAAAGAAGAATTTGATGGAATTGTATCTGTACTTAACCATAATTGACATTCTTCATCACCTGATATCCAGAAAGTATAATCTTCACTATTCAAAGGATTTAAAAACCCGCGTATTCGAGTTCCATAGTTATCGGAAAAATTAACTGGCGCTTCAAGTTTTTTAATATAATCTGTTTTAAAAGGATTATATGGGAAGTCTTCATTTGATACCAAATTATATACTGATTTTCCGGTTATTCCGGCATACCATTCTATCAGAATAGATCCGGTAACTTTTAAAGTATCGGATGGTATAGTGTCGATACAATTTGCCGGACTGGTATTATCGCCACTAACTTCAATAAAATCAATATTTGCAAGTCCATCGGCAGTTGTTGATTCAAGTCTAATATCAGTTATGCCCGAATCAAGATTTACCTGTATTGTAGTAACATCCCAATTTGGCCAGTCGCCTGTTCCGGGAAAATTTATATTCGAAACCAATAGCACATTGTTAACAATTAGTTTTCCAGGTCTGTTACTCGATCCGTTTGCATAACGCCAGTTTATAGTATAATTCCCATCTTCAGGGATATAAACTTTCCAATTTATTCCTGAAGAATCATTATTTGTGGTATTAACAAATCCATCTCCAGTAAAACCAGCATGATTATTATCTATTGTTCCTTCATAACCGCAAAAACCCTTCATATTTTCCTGAATGGTACAAGGAGAACTTCCGGCAGTTAATACAGTTATTGTAGCCACGGCAGACCACGAGACTAAACTATCATCATCAATTGCCATTATTTTAATATTATGTGTCCCTGCTTGAATTTCCTCTAAAATAAAATTATAAGGCTCTGCTGTATCGGTATAAATTATATTGTTATTATTATAAAACTCAACTTTTAAAATATTTCCATCAAAATCCTTAGCAAAAGCTGATATTTCAATATCAGATCCTTCTGTAAATATTAAATTTGAGTTGGGATAAATAATTGAGATAACAGGGCTATTGAACAAAAGGCTAGAAGGCAGCAATTTAAATTTCTGACTAGAACTTCCATTAAAAAATTTTTGAACTACTTGTGCGCCATTGTCTTTTGAACCAGCATTAATATCTAATGATTTACTACTATTTTTATTAATTATACTATAAAAACCACTGTCAATAAATTGAATCTGCCATAGTTGTTCATCAGAACCTGTATAATAAAACTGTACTATTGGAATATTTTCCTCAATAGATTGGTTTTTGACAGTTAAAGCCATTTGACTATTTTTATTTATAATATTATAATAACCACTACTATCTTGTGTAATACTCCAAAACTGGCTATTTTTCTTATTTGATGTTTGCTGGACTGCAAAAGCACTATCATTTAAGCTTTCATTTTTTATGGCAATTAATTTATTACTATGATTAAATTCGATTGTAAATTCACCATCGGGTAATTCGCCGGTTCCCTGGCCGGGATGTGTTTGATTTAAATATTCCTCAATATTTATATAACCATCACTATCCAAATCGGTATTCTGGTCATCTTTACTGAATGGATTTAGTCCGTAAAAAAACTCCCATTCATCAGGCATTCCGTCACGGTCATTATCTTTTGGAGCAAGACCGCCATTCACAATACCACATCCGTTTACCGGAGTTTCGGTCTCAATTGATATTAACTGACCGAGCGTTCCCAATGATGTTAATTCTGAAAGCAGGTACAAATCAACTTCATCAAGTGTTGGAAGAGAGGCTCCTACTCCAGCTACTATTGTATCATAAGCCTCAACAGGTGATAATATACTCACTTCTGGTTGATCATGTGGTGTTGTAATCCAATCGACTATTGTGTAATCAATTCTATTAAGAATTTGACCATCAAGAATTTCATTTTCATTATTATCAAGATAATTATCAGATGCATATAAATGAAAATTCATATTTCCCCTTGTAAAGGCAGAACCGGCGCTAGTATTTGGGCCTTCAATAAAATAGTTGCCAATAATATTTGCATAAGAATCACCTTCCGAATCTCCTAAAATATAACCATCTGTGCCCCAATTATAAATTATATTATTTACAAACTGATTAACGCCTTTAACTTTAGGATTACGGGTTTTGTTATCGATATAAAGATTGCGCAATAGACTAACTCCTCCGGATGTTTGTATGAGTCCGCCACATGAATGGTCAACCAGTCCCTGTGCAATAATCGAATTTTGAATTGTGATATTTGAAGGTTCAGTCCCTTTACTATCCCAACTAATAGAAAAAGTTTCGTCACGACCCCATGATACGGAAATATGATCAAAAATCATATTTGCACCATTGGCAATTGTAATGGCATCTTTCCCGTTATCCCCGTTAATTCCCATGCGCACCCGTAAATAACGGCAAATGGTATTATTTGCTCCTGAAAACGACAGCCCATTACCATATATTACTATACCGTCACCTGGTGCAGTTTGACCTGCAATTGTTATATTTTCCGATACAACAATACGTGAAGAAATATTAATAATTCCTCCAACTTCAAAAACAACTATGCGATTTCCCTGGCTCACGGCATCGCGAAATGAACCTGGGCCATCATCATTCAGGTTTGTAACATGATAAACCGTACCTCCACGACCACCTGTTACATATCTTCCAAAACCTTCGGCACCAGGAAAAGCAAGTTGCTGACCAAAAAGAATATGATTATTAAATTGAAAAAATAATAAAACAATTGAACAATAAGTTAGAAAAAAATAAACTCTTTTAGTCATTATAATGGTAGTTTATGAATACAAACATTTGGCTTCACCGAATTTTTTCGCCAATTCAAAATTACTTAAAGAAGTATAAATATAAAAATTAATTTTATTTAGTTTCCAGAGGCAAAAACCAGTTATCTGGATTTGATAAGCGGGCCCTTATATCATCAGCCATGCCAGTTTGTGCGGCTGCTTCATACTTCTTCGCAATTGCTTCTGAAAGAAATTCTGCTCCAGTACCTGATCCATCTTCATTTTCTCTCCTGTTGGCAATTCGAAGAAGGTTTAACCACCTCTCACCTTCATATGCTAATTCTAATGCATACTCCTGTGCAATAATATTTTCGACATAAAGCACAGAATCTTTATTAGTCAGTAACTGTGGTACCTTAACCGGTTCAACATAGCATCTGCCTCTAACACCATAAGTGTACATATATTTAAACACTTTCTCTTTTGTTTTGAGAGCTTCAATAGTTCCGTCCTCAGTCATGGTTGAGTCAAAACGAAAAACATAATCGTCCGCTATAATAGCTGCAGAATCTGCATTTAAAGCTTCAGTATTTAATAATGCCAAAGCAAGATCACAATAACCCATCCGATTTGCAGCCTCAGCATAACGTAAATGTAAATTACCTGAACGGTATATAAATAAATCAGCATCATTGTCATAAGGTGATTGTACTCCAGATAAATATTTTTGTACAACAGGCTCACCAGCTTCATAAGCCCATGAAGCGTTTTCTCCCCTTAAATCTCCGGGTTGTCCGTTAATTAAATGCTGTGATTCCCAATTATTTATTGAAAGCTGTGATGGTTTCAACATATATTGACCATAAGAATTCGAAAACCAACTCACCAAAGAATTCGACTGGTCGAATCTATTATCAACAATGCAAAACCACCTCCATTCCCTCGATTGTTTGCTTCCTGAAATACCTCCTATATAAGTCTGAAACATTTCATACCAATTAAACTCACCATCTTCAGGATAATTATATCCAAAATAATACGAAGTTTTAAATTTATCCCTGGAAGCCAAATCATTACCGTAATCCATTATAGTTCTGTAAAGCCTGGCTGCTTCCCGATAATTTCCCTTCCATAAATTTAAATCAGCCAGAAAAAATGCTTTATCAACAAAAGCCCTATTAATGCTCCCGTAATTATCAAGTGAAATGTCCCATCCTGTCATTTCCAGACTTGGAATTGTGCTCATAAAATTAATAAGGGCATCGATCATTTCATTGAGATTAAGCACAGGAAAATCACCATTCTCTATCATATCAATATCTTCAATTGTCTCGGTAATATACGGCACTGACCCGAAATGAACAGCCAGTAAATAATAAATCCAGCAGCGAAATGCTGCAACTTCGGAATAATCCCTGTCAAATATATCCTGACTTACTCTTTCTTTTTCCTTCATGATAATCATATTCTCCATAGCATCATTGCAGCTTAGAATCACTTCATAAAATTTACGCGGATTAATATAAGGATTTGATGTATCAACCTGGTGAATAGCAATCTGGCTCATATATTCATCAGTATTTGTGGTAATATCTACTAAATCTCCACGTAATTCACCAAGTAAAACATATTGATCAGCAAGATTTTCCTGAAACAAACCTGCAATGCCTAAGGCGGCAGAACGGGAATCGAATTCGTTCCTATAATTCTCGTCGTAAGTGAGTACATCTTTATATTCGACATCCAGTATATCCTTACAAGAATTTAGAAAAAGTATAATAAATGAAAATATGAATACTACTGCAAATAATTGCTTTTTTCGCATTTTATATATATTTATTTTAATCATAGTATTTTAAATCAATTATTTAATATGTTTTATAAACCGATTTTAACTCCAATAAAAACTGATTTTGTATGAGGCGTAAGCCCGAAATCAATACCCTGTTCAAGACTGCTTCCGGAATAACTAAACTCAGGATCGTATCCCAGATATTTTGATAAAGTAAATAAGTTATAACCTGAAATATATATCATTGCATTTCTGAAGAAAATATTCTTAAACTGTAAATCATAAGCCAGTGTAACTTTTTTTAATCTCAGATATGATCCATCCTCAATCCACCTGTCAGAAAAACGTGCATTACCCATGGGATCGCCCCATTCGGCTCTTGGCATATCAGTTTCCTGGTCATCAGCCTTCCAACGATTTTGAACGGCAATTGTCTGGTTTTCAAAACCATTCATCGATTCAAGGTTAGCCCTTAGATAATTATATACATCATTACCATAACAAAAAGAAAATAGAATATCAAAAGAAAAATTCTTCCATTTAGCATAACTATTAATCATTCCGGTGAAATCAGGATTGGGATCACCTATTACTTGCATATCATTTTGGTCAATAATACCATCTTCATTGTAATCATCGAAAATAACATCTCCGCCTCTGAATGCAACCGATTCACCAGTAGTAAGTTTATGTTTAAGTCCTGAATTTATTGCTTCTTCATCAGAAATAAATACACCTTTTGTTTTATACCCATAAAATAATCCAACAGGTGATCCAACCTGAGAAATAATAGTTATATTACCAATTTCGGTAGTAAAGTCTTCAAGCAATCCGGTTATTTCGTTTTTATAATGAGCCAAGCCAAATCCGATATCCCAGTTTACCTGACTATTTAATATCCTGAACTCCAGATTAAATTCATATCCTTTATTAATTATTGATCCATCATTTGTAAAAATATAATCAACACCTGAAATGTAGCTTAATTCATTTATTGCTAACATGTTTTCGGTAGTGTTCTGATACAGATCATAGCTCAATCTTATCCGTTCATTTAACAAAGCCAAATCTAACCCAATATTTGCTTTTTTATTGGTCTCCCATTGGATATAAGGATTTGGTATGTTTCCTCTTACAGAGCCAACAACACCAATGAAACGCTGGGAAGTATAATATTTTGTATCACCATAATTGCCAATATCATCATTGCCGGTTATGCCATAACTTAACCGTAACTTTATTAGATCAAAATAATCAAATGAGGCCATAAATTCTTCGGAGGATATAATCCATGCCGCTCCGATTGATGGAAATACACCAAATTTATTAGTTAACAGATTTAATCCGGGTGCTTTACTTCCAAACCTGGATGATCCATCAAATGATATATTTGCAGAAACAATGTATTTATAAAAAAGCTGATATTCAGCATTGGAATAAATTGACATCCATTTCCATATATCCAAATCACCACCTGTTCTGCGTAATAATTCACTGCCTGAGCCAAGATCTTTAACTTCATCACTCGGAGTATTATATGCCATGCCCCAATCACTCTCGGTTTCATTTGTATTATATCGAACGCCTAAAATTGCACTTACATAATTATTTGGATTTGAAGATCTGATATAATTCAACCAGGTATCATTATATATACTATAATATCTGTCTACTATACTTTTTGCCGAATTTTTAATTATACTGTAATTCATGTACATTTCGGGTGCGACACCATTTGAAGGTATAAAAATATCTTCACGTTTTTTATCCAAGTTAATGCCAAACAATGTATTGATAGTTAAACCTTTAATAATAGTATATTTCCCTCCAACAGAACCGAAAAATCTGTAGTTCTGTACGTCTCCAACCATGTTTTGAATAATAGCTGCCGGATTACTAATTAAGAGTGAATCATATCCTTCAAGCACAGGGGTTGTTTGACCTTGATCATCAATAATATTTGGGGCAAATATTGGAGCTTTTATCAAACTCAAGTAAATCGGGCTGGTATAATATGCTATTCCATCATCACGCAAATCATGTACATTATGTGTAAACGCCAGGTTTGTATTGATCTTAAAGCGGGAAGTAACCGATACATCAGCGTTAAACCTTGTATTATACCTTGTTAATTTAGTTTCTTTTACAATTCCCGAACTATTTAAAAATCCAACAGAAAGTCCATATTTAGCAATTTGATCTCCGCCGGTTACGCGCAAATAATAATTTTGTTCAATTGCGTTGTTAAATACTTCATCTTGCCAATTGGTATTATTATGATATCTATAGTATCCTTCTACTGAATTTTCATCATTCATATATGGCAATTGCCGGATCTGATCAGAAGATAAACCAGAACTACTTAATTGTTCAGACAAATAAGATCTGAAATTATAACCATCCATCATAGGAAGAAATTCGGGTTTGAATTTTATTCCTGCATGAGTATAAAAATCAATATATGTAGTTACTTCTTTAGGGTGAACAGTATTAACTAAAATAACACCATTTGCAGCTTTTGATCCGTAAATGGAATTTCCATCTTTAATTATTGTCATACTTTCAATATCTTTCACATCTATATTTCCTAATGGATTAGATGCATATCCTGATATAAGTGATCCGGAATATTCGCTGTTATCATATATCATACCGTCAACAATAATTAATGGCTGATTTGTTGCAAATATTGAAGAAAATCCTCTTAAAAACATGTTTGCTCCAATACCCGGAACACCGGAACGGTTTATAACATTAAGTCCTGAAACCCGGCTATGTAAAACGTCATCAGCAGAAACAGATGTTTCAGTAAACGAGCTGTTAAACATCTCAACTGAATTTACCAAAGTACTGTATGACTGGTTTGAATATGGCATTTTATACAAATCAAATACAGAATTTAACGATTCATCGTACAATTTTATCTTAAATTCTGTTTTTCCCTTTAATGGTATTTCTTTTATCTGATATCCCATACCTGATATATAGAGAGTGGCTTTACTATTTGCTACAAGTATGCTAAATTCTCCATTTGCATCGGTTGAAACTGAAGAAATCCCTGGTATGGATACTTTTATACCATTTAAAGATTCACCTGTTACTGCATCAATAATTGATCCTGTAACTTTAATACTATCATTTTGAGAAAAGATAACATTAAAAAAGAAAGTTAATATCAGAAGCAAAAATGTATTTTTAAAATTATTTATCCACATATTAAAAATTTTTTATTATTGATTTACAGGGACTATTTTGATATAATCCAAAGAAATAGGAGGCGGAGGATTATTATCTTCGCTAAAAATCCGTAATGAAATATTCTTCTCTTCTGTAAAAGTATATTCACCAAGTATAATTTCTGTAGCATATACCTTTGTTGTTGATACAAAAGGGAATGAGACTACAGGATCCTCTTTTTCTCCGGGATTATAATTGTAGAGAGCCAGATTTTGTTTATAGGTTATTGAGGCATCTGTTACGGCAACCCAGTAAAATGAATATTTTGCAGGATAAGGTATGGAAAGAGAATACTGCACCCATGATCCTGATGCCTGGTGATCGTAATATAAATCGTAACCACCCAGTGCTTCACTAATATTACGTACTATCCATAAATTTGATGATGCAATTTCAGGTTCTTCTCCTTGAATAATTAATGGACTGAATTTTTTAGTTACATGAATTGGAAAAGTACTCATAAAATAAATAATACCATTGCTTGTTTCTACAAAGGAATCAACTTCGGTATCATAAATATCAACTGTAATACCAGTAGTAGAAACTAATGCAATAGGTAAATCATTATATGAATATTTATTATTAAATGCAAGATCTGAACATACATTGTAAGCAGTAAGACTATCTGTTAATGTTGAGTCTTTTGGTTTAAAATAACCGTTATATTCAGAAAATCCTTCATCAAATGCATTATCAGAAAGCACAATATATGTAAAAAGGTCTTCTTCCGATTCAAGATCAGCTATATCAACCAAATAGCTATTCTTCCATATTAGTATAGAATCATAAATAGTAAAACCGGTCTGTTCATCTACACCAATTATTTCACTATTTGCCTCATCAAATATATAGGTATAAAGTTTTTCAATAAATTTCCTCTGTTTTTCACCACTTGTACCATTCATAAAATATTCCCATGTATTCAATTTAGGAATATATGCTTTATTAATTGTGCGCAAGACACCATTTTTACAAATAATTTCTGAACTTTCAATGATATTTGCCTTTTCAATAGTACTATTAACAGGATCAATTTCAGCATATTTACCATTCATCATTTTGATCCTCTGTACCGTATCAGGGGATATATCGGTTGCAATGCTTATATAATAACCAATTAAATGTTTAAGTTTTACTGAATCTGCTGTAATTGAATGATCAATATTCAAAAAAGCGTCATTATCAGGTGCCCAAACAAGATAGCTTTTTGAGGATTGAAGTTCATTATGGTACCCGGTTTGAACAAGAAAATCGTAAAAAGTTGAAAGATTATCATTATTTTCAATAGCCTGAAGCAAATTATTATTTAAAGCTTTATCATTAAGCGAATAATGTTCATCCCATGTTTTTTTACAACTATTAATAAAAAAGAAAATTAAACAAGTTATTAATTTACATTTCAATTTCATTATTGATATTTTATTTATGCAATATACTATCATATAAATTTATATATTATGGTATTGTAACCCTATAGTCAATCTGGTTCTCATCAGATGGAATAAACTGAATTATTTCAATTGTATAAGGCCCGTCGGTAACTCTTACAAATTTCATTTTATGCGGTCCTTCAGTTGTTATTTCAAATGATCCAATATTAAATCCAATATTTCTTGGACTCATATTAGTAGAATAATGTTTTAAACCGGTTGTTTCCCAATCTTCATCAGGCCCATCGAAAGTCTCGCTCATGTCTAAACGGAAAACATACTCTCCATCCCAATAAACGTCAGCAGTAGCACGGGTGTCCTGGCACTTTCCACATATCCAAATATTGTATGTCCCCCCTTTTACTAACGGAGGAGTATCAAATTCAAACCAAAGCCTGTTATTAGCCGCATCGAACGAATATTCAAAGTAATCATTGTAATTATACCAGTTATTTTGATAACCATATTTCCATGTATCACCTGGAGCAACTCTTATACCAGCTACTCCATTGGGTAGGTCGGTTCCGGGAATTTGAGAAATGGATGTTGTTCTGAATTGCGCCAATGCCCTTATCTCAGGCTTGTCCACTATATCAAAGTATACTGCAACAGGTACAGGAATAAATGTTAAAAGATTATTTAAGGAATGCATTACCCCGTTTTTAGCAGTATTATTACTCATTTCAATATTAGCAAGTGATTCATTAACCAAAAAATCTGTTGTTTTTGTAACTGTTAAAAGCGCCGAATGGGTTAAATTTTCATATGTCGTATTATCAAAATCATCAAGGAATAAAACTTTATGGTCAATACAATGATAAGCTACCCATAAATAAAGAGAATCGATCGGATTTAAATAAGGTTCGCCGGTTTGAGAGTAAGCTTCTTTTAATTCCTGAAAACTGGTAATTCCATTTAGAGCAAAAACCGAGTCGGTTTCAGCAAAAATAGTAAAGCTATTTGTTTTAATATTAAGAGAATCATACAACCCTGTTTGTTTAAGCGCTTCAGCAAATATCGTATATTTACCATCTTTTTCAATCATTTCAGCAATCATATCTAAAACAGGATCTAAAACCTTATCTATAATATGGATAATTCCATTAACAACATTAATATCTCTTTGAATAATTTTTGCTTCATTATTGACTATAATATCACTAATCCCTCCAGTATCAAACGATGTGATTAGGTAATCGCCGCTTAAAGTTGTATCGGGCAATCCGCCATCTGTAAATTCGCTTGAGGATATTGAATCAGGGCAAATATGATATCTCACGATTTGTCTTAATTCTTCAATATCTTC
>JAFGQQ010000098.1 GCA_016935595.1 Bacteroidales bacterium | reverse complement strand
TCAACTATCCTGTCTGTAAAAGATATTTATCCCAATAAAAAAATTACAGGAATATTTCAGCCTCATTTATTTTCCCGTACACGGGATTTTGTTGATGGATTTGCCCAAAGCCTCGATTTACTCGATGAAGTAATTTTGCTTGATATTTATCCGGCAAGGGAAGAACCCATTGCAGGAATAACTTCGGAGATAATTTACAGCAGAATAAAAAATAAAAATAAAATAATCTGCAGAAAAAATGATTTACTAAAAGTTCTTCAGAACAAAGATTTTGAAGTTGTTTTAACACTGGGGGCAGGAGATATAGATCAATTAATACTGCCAATTAAAAATCAGCTAATGCAAAAAACATCAATTAATTAGATAAATATTAATGAAAAGATATAAAAACATAATATTTTGGATTTTAATAACTGGATTTTTAGTGATCACAATAAGTTTTATTTCAGATAAATCTTCATCAATTATATGCAATAAAATAAGTATATTAGTTACTGATAGCCTTGAAAATACTTTTGTTGAAAGGAAAGATATTGTTGCACTATTATTAAATAAAAATCCTAAAATATTAGGGGTAGCTTTTAATGAAATAAATACAGAGAAAATCGAAAATGATATAATTAAACATCCATCTATTTCTTCTTCAGAGGTATATAAAACCATTGATGGCAGGTTAAATATTATTGTCGATCAAAAGAATCCCATTATCAGGATATATTCAAAATCAGGCAAAGGATTTTATATTGATCAGAAAGGTTGTTTTATGCCACTTTCAAATAAATATAGCTCACTTGTTGTAATTGGAAATGGAGAAATCAATGTGAATATTAATTATGATAAAACTCCTGATATTAAATCCTTAAATAATAAAACATTAACGGATTTATATTTTATCGCTTTATTTTTAAATAATGATCAATTCTGGAATTCTCAAATAGAACAAATATATGTAAAGAATAATGGTGAGTATGAATTAATTCCAAGAGTTGGTTCACAGATTATATTGCTGGGAACAGCAAATGATCTGGAAATAAAATTAAGAAATTTAAAAGCAGTTTATTTAAACGGATTTAGCAAAACAAGCTGGACAAAATATGAATACATAAATTTAAAATATAATAATCAAGTAATTTGTACAAAAAGATAAAACCATGGTAAAAAATGATAAAATTATTGCTGCCATCGACATTGGAACAACTAAAATAGTTGCAATTGTTGGTAAGCTTAACGAAAACAGTAAACTGGAAATATTGGGAATGGCAAAAACAGTTTCGAAAGGAGTAAAGCGTGGGGTTGTTTTAAATATCGAAGAAACTGTGAATGCTATATCTTCAATTGTAAATGAAGTACAGTCTAAAACTGAAATTAAGTTTTCAGATGTGTTTGTCGGTATAGCCGGACAACATATAAAAAGTATCAGAAACAGCGGATATATTAACAGGGATTCGTATGAACACGACATTAAACAGGATGATATTGATGCGTTAATTAATGATATGTTTAAAATTCCTATTGATGTTGGAGAAGAAATAATTCATGTATTGCCCCAGAATTATACGGTTGATAATGAAACCGGAGTGAAAAATCCTATTGGGATGTCGGGTAAAAGACTGGAAGCAAACTTCCATATAGTTATCGGGCAGGTTGCATTCGCAAAAAATATTGAAAAATGCATCAATAGGGCGGGTCTTACAATTAATGAATTAATTCTCGAACCTCTGGCTTCATCAGCTGCTGTGTTAACTGAAGATGAGAAGGAGGCGGGGGTTGCATTAGTCGATGTAGGAGGGGGAACAACTGATATTGCTGTTTATTATGATAATATTATAAGACATACAGCAGTTATACCGTTTGGTGGAAATGTAATTACCAACGATATAAAAGAAGGTTGTTCAATTTTACACAGGCAGGCTGAAGCCTTGAAAACTCAATATGGATCAGCATTGGGTGATATTGCCGCTGAAAACAAAGTGGTTACAATTCCTGGTATTAGCGGTCGTGAACCGAAAGAAATTTCATTTAAAAGTTTAGCCTACATCATCCAGTCGAGAATGGAGGAAATAATAGATGCAGTTACTTTTGAAATTGAAAATTCGGGATATCTTGATAAATTGAGTGCAGGTATTGTTATAACCGGAGGAGGTTCTTTATTGAAGCATCTTCCTCAACTCGTAAAATATCGTACGGGAAAAGATGTGAGAATAGGATTCCCGAATGAATACCTGTCTGGTGAATATGATGAATCAATTAATCATCCTATGTATTCAACGAGTATTGGACTTATTTTAAAAGGATTTGAATACATGGAGCAAAAAATTAAAGAGGTGAAAGAACTCCCGAAAGATCAAAATAATGAAACTGATAATAAGAAAGAAAAAAAGAAGAATGGTCTGTTTGACGGTGTGAAAAAGATTTTATCGGAAATTTTTGAAGAAAATGATGCTAAACTAAATTGAATGGAAGAATGGAATGATGAAAGAATGGAATATTGCCTACCTTGTGGCAGACAAGGAATAATGTGATTTATTAATAAATATAATGGAAAGAAAAAATATAAATAGGGGATTTAAAAAATTACGAGTATGGAATGATGCAATTGAATTGTATATCCTTACTTGTAAATTACTGTCTAATTTTCCATATGAGTTGAAGAAAATTGTATCCAATTGTATAGATTGTTGTCATAGCATAAATAGAAATATTTCAGAAGGTTATTGTAGAAGAAGTATAATAGAATACCTCAGATTTTTAGATATAGCATTAGGATCAAGTGGTGAATATCATTCTTGTATTTATAGTTTTCATGTGGCAAATCAACTTTCAAAAGAAGATTTTGAGCAATTAGATAAAATTCATTTTAAAACTGAAAATGAATTAATAAAATTAATAGAATCATTACAAAGAAAAATGAAGGAAGGGAATTGGGATGAAACATTTAAATAACAGTAAGATATATTTAAAAATGGAAAATAGTTATAATAATATTAATCATAATCTTGACTTTAACAATATTCCATTATTCCAATATTCCATTCCTTATATTAGTTTATTAGAATATTATATTTTTTTAATTACGAATTTTCCAAAAGAATCAAAATATTAATTAAAAACATAAATCATGGCCGAAGAGATTATAAATTTCGATTTACCAACCAATATGTCCTCAATTATAAAAGTAATTGGGGTTGGAGGCGGAGGTAGTAATGCAGTAAATTATATGTATACAAGAGGAATTAGGGATGTAAATTTTATAGTATGTAATACCGATGCCCAGGCTTTAGCCAGCAGTCCGGTTCCTGTTAAGATTCAATTGGGTGAATCGCTAACCGAAGGAAGAGGTGCCGGAAACAAGCCGGAAATTGGAAAGCAGGCAGCAATTGAGAATTTGAATGATGTAATGAATAGCCTGGAGAGCAATACTAAAATGGTATTTATTACTGCCGGAATGGGTGGTGGTACAGGCACTGGGGGCGCGCCGGTAATTGCAAAAGCAACCAAGGAATTAAATATTTTAACCGTAGGTATAGTTACTATTCCTTTTCGTTTTGAAGGGCAAAAGCGTATAAACCAAGCTATTGAGGGAATAAATGAATTGGAAAAATATGTCGATTCATTATTGGTTATCAATAACGAAAAACTTCGCGAAATCTTCGGAAATCTTAAAATTTCTGAAGCATTTTCCAAGGCTGACAATGTACTTGCCTCTGCAGCAAAAGGAATTGCTGAAATTATAACGGTTCCGGGATATATAAATGTTGACTTTGCTGATGTAAACACAGTGATGGCAGACAGCGGAGTCGCAATATTGGGAACGGGAACGGCCAGTGGCGAAAACAGGGCAATCGAAGCTATCCAGGAGGCTATAACTTCTCCGTTGTTAAATAATAATGATATCAAAGGCTCAAAGAATATTTTATTAAACATAACCTCTGGTGCTGAAGAAGTAAGCATGGATGAAATAGGGGAAATTACAGACTATATCAGTTCTGAAGTTGGAAGTAATGTTGACATAATCTGGGGAATCGGACATGATGAAAAGCTAGGGGATAAGATTTCGGCAACAATAATAGCTACCGGGTTTCCATCAAATAGTATACCCGAACTTTATTCAAAGAAGGTAAGTATGGAGAACTATTCGTTAAATGATCTTAATACAAAAACAAAAGTTGAAACGGAATTTGAAATAAAAGATAATGATGATTCTATAAGCTTTACAGACGAACCTGTTTTAAAACAGGGAGTCATAGAATTTAATATTGAACCAAATGAACCTGAAAGATATGAATTATTCAAAAATCAATCATCAAATACAATAGATTCTAAAAAAGCAGCTGAAAGAATTAAGAAAATTAAAGCCACCCAGGAAAGAATTAAAGAAGTTAATTACAAATTAAGTAATAAAAATGATGACATAGAAGAACTGGAAAATATACCTGCATATAAAAGAAAAAACCGGAAAATTGAAGATGTTAAACATTCCGAAAAAGATGAGGTTTCCAGGTATTCTTTATTCGATGATGAGAATAATAACACTGAATTAAATACAAAAAATTCTTATCTTCACGATAATGTAGATTAAACTGAAAAATGCCTATATTTTTCAGTAATGAATAATGTATAATTATGAAGATTGTTTTAAAAATATATGTAGCGTTAAGTCAGTCATTCTGATCCCGCTTTAGCGGGAGAAGAATCTCAATAATATTTGGAGATGTTTTGTTTTACTCAGAACGACAAAATAAGGACTTTTTAGACAACTATCAAAAAAAACAAATAAAAAGCAAGCACAATGAACTTAGAAGAAAAAATAAACAGTCAGATAAAAG
>JAFGQQ010000514.1 GCA_016935595.1 Bacteroidales bacterium | reverse complement strand
CAAAGATTATTATATTTTATTAAACTTTGCGCCTTCGCGGTGAATTTGCTAATTATTTCTTATTCCCCTTTTTAGGTCCCGATGTTTTCGAAATCGAATCCCTCATACCTGTATCTGCTTCAATATTTTTCATCCGGTAATAATCCATAATTCCTAAGTTTCCTGAACGGAATGCCTCAGCCATAGCTTTTGGGACTTCTGCTTCTGCTTCAATAACTTTTGCCCTCATTTCCTGGGCTTTAGCAATCATCTCCTGTTCTACGGCAACTGCCATAGCCCTTCGCTCTTCAGCCCTGGCTTGTGCAATATTTTTATCGGCATTGGCCTGGTCCATTTGTAAAACAGCGCCAATGTTTTTACCAATATCAATATCAGCAATATCAATTGATAAAATTTCAAAAGCTGTACCTGCATCCAATCCTTTTTGAAGCACCACTTTCGAGATCGAATCGGGATTTTCTAATACTTCTTTGTGGCTTTGTGAGGAACCAATTGATGAAACAATTCCTTCCCCAACACGGGCTAATACAGTATCTTCACCTGCCCCACCAACAAGTTGTTTAATATTTGCCCGCACAGTAACCCTTGCTTTTGCAATAAGCTGAATACCATCTTTTGCAACTGCTGTTACAGGAGGAGTATCGATTACTTTAGGATTAACAGACATTTTAACAGCTTCTAATACATCCCTGCCAGCCAAATCAATTGCTGTAGCCATTTGAAATGGTAAATCAATGTTTGCTTTATCTGCAGAAATTAAAGCATTAACTACTGCTTTTACATTTCCACCTGCAAGATAATGTGCTTCGAGTGCATCACGGTTTAATTTTAATCCTGCCTTAGTTGAACTAATTAATGCATTCACAATAACAGAAGGAGGAACTTTTCTGATCCTCATCCCAATTAATGCGCCAATTGGTACGTATACCTTTGAAAACAAAGCAGAAAACCACAAACCCAGTGGTATAAAGTAGAAGAAAAGCCAGAGTACAATTATACCCGCTATTATTACAATAATGTATAAACCTGTCATTTTTTAAGTATTTTTAAGTTTAACAATAATTCTCGTATTTTCAATTTTAACAACTTCAATTTCACGATTTTCATCAATAAATCCCATTCTTGATTTTGCTTCACACATAATATCATTAACCATGACTTTGCCCATTGGTGCAAGTCTTGAAATAGTAATTCCTGTATCTCCCACATTTATTTTTTCATTATCGAACGATTTAAATTTACCGTCTATTTCCGTTGTTAATCCAATTTTTTTCCAGGTTCTGGATCTAAAAACAAAGAAAAGCATTATAATGGTTACTATAACACTAATAACCATAACAATAAATCCGATTTTGGTGCCAAAATAATGAAACGCTGCATATGTTCCACCCCCGATAAGTAAAACTCCACCTATTCCTGCAATAGAAATACCCGGGATAATGAAAAACTCTACAAAAATTAAAAAAATTCCTAATAAAATTAATAATATGATTGCAGTTAGCGTCATTATTTTTTAATTATTCAATTGTTGCACTCAAACCCTTATCAATTAATCCGTACTTATAAGGTTTTAACTCTTCAATAGTTCCTGTTTTCACTTCACATTTACCTTTAAAATGAGTTATATAAGTGCATTGTTCGGCTTGTTCAATGTTATGTTTGCATATTTCAACCAGCGATTCAATAACATAATCAAATGTATGAATATCATCATTATGCAAAATTAGGAAATGTCCAAATTCTTTATTCGATTCAATACTTTCATCAGGTTTTAGTTTTATTATTTCCTCATTTTTCATGCTTTAAAGAATTTTCAATTTCTTTTTTGTCTTTATACTTTTATCTTTTTTCTTTAAGTAATTCCTTAGCTTCTGAAACAGGTATTTTTTTACCATTTTTTAAAGCTATTAAAAATATTCCGTCATTCCCTTTTTCCTGTATATATTTTTTTAAATTTTGTGCTTCTTCAAAATTATAAAAATTTCCGATAGTATATATCCTAATTCCGTTTTCATTTACATATTGCTCGAAAATTTTGCCAGGAGCAAGGTTTTTGAAATTTTCAAAAATATCTTCAGGCATTTGGCCTTTAAAGGCTCCGATCTGAATTTTTATAACAATTTCATCATCCTTTGTTTCTATTGTGTCTTTTACTTGTGGTTTTTGTGGATTAATTACAGGCGCATCTTTTAACTCAAGTCCTTTGGCTTTGTCTGTAGAAATTTTTATTCCATCTTGGAAAGCTACAATAAAAGCATCTTTAAATCCTTCGTCTCTAACCAGGCTTAATGAATTTACTGCTGACTGGTAACGTTTAAAACTGCCTGCATAATATTTTAAATAGCCATTTGGTGTGTTTTCGATAGAAATGGGACATAAACCTTTGAAAGAATCAAAAGGCATTGACTGGCTGTATACTCCTAATTGTATCCTGTAATTTATGCCTTTTGGTAATTTCTGGTCAATTGGAAATGGATTGGATTCAGAATAAGGCGATTTTTTTAATATTTCAAACTCTTTACTGATATGCAGACTTGTATTTTCGTTTTGTACAGCTTTTTCAAGATTTTGAATATTTTCTAACTCCACATTATTAATGATTTCAAGAGCTTGTGCAAGCGTATCCGGATTTATTTCTGAGTCTGCTACTTTTGGAGGTTCTGGTATTGTGTCCATTTTTAGACTGTCTGAAACCATTTCTTTATCAACTTTAGCATATTCAATTTCTTTATCAATTTCCGGTTCGTCTTCACCAATCTCATAATTGAAATATGAGAGAATTGCTAATTCCATATATTCCAATGATCTCAAGTCAATTGAATCAGCTTCTTTTAGTTTATTAATAATATAATTCTCCGATTCATATTTATCAATTTTCTGATAAATTGTATTTGATTGTTGCGTTGAATTTATGGCTTTATTTATATAATCGTTTGCCAGTTCAAGCATCAAATCGTTCTCCTGGAATTGTTTGGCTTCAGGTATTTTTTCATTGTATAATTCGTATTTCTCAGCTATGTTTTTATGAATTGCCTGGTAGGATTTATATTTAGTAGTATATATTTCTTTTTCAAGTTTTTGTATTGATTTGGTGATTTTTTTATCTTTTTTGGGATCTTTTTCTGTTTTTAATAATTCTTTTAATTCTTTTATCTGATTATTATTTATATCAACCTCTTCAATTGATATCATATTATCGATAATATTTTCATTGATTTCGATAAATTTTTTTATGCCTTTTAAACCAAACAAATTTTGTATTTCGGGTAATTCCAGAAATTTTTCACGTTGT
>JAFGQQ010000008.1 GCA_016935595.1 Bacteroidales bacterium | reverse complement strand
GTATGTCCGAAATTTAATATGCGCCTTTCACCACTTTCTCTCTCATCGTTTTCAACAACTTTTCCTTTAATAATAAGGGAATCGTATACCATTCTGTAAATAGTTTCATAATCATTCTTTAAAGCTTTTTCATAATTTATTTCACAGAAATCAAACATGTCCGAATTTCTAATACAAGCATGTTTAATGATTTCAGCAAATCCGTTTTTAAATTCTTCTGCAGGCAAAGTATTAAGCATATTAAATTCACAAATAACAAATTTGGGTTGGTTAAATACGCCAATCATATTTTTGTATCCATGTAAATTCACTCCGTTTTTTCCTCCTATGCTCGCATCAACCTGGGAGAGGAGTGTAGTGGAAACAAAACCGAATTCAACGCCACGCAAATAAGTTGAAGCAACAAAACCAACAATATCACACACGATTCCACCACCAATCCCAACAATAAAACCACTTCGATCAAGCTCTTTATCAACTAATTGCTCATAAATGCTTTTAACAGTATCAAGAGTCTTAACCTTTTCGGTTGTTCCAATAACTATTGTTTCAAGTTTGGAGAATTTATCTTTATAAAGACGATAAACATTATCATCGGTAATTAAAACGGTTTTATTACCAGGTAAATAAGCCTGTAAATTCTCAAGTTTTTCCCCAACTATAATTTTTGAAACTCTTGAACCTAATGTTATGTTTATTGTTTCCATTCTTTTTTCTAAAACTCGTTGCTTATTAATTGTTTCCAAAATTTAACATAAAAAATCAAATACAAGTTAACCGTATAAACATCAAAAATATATAGTAAAATTCTTGGAATTTCAATTTTCATAAAATACAAAGTATATGCGAAGATATAAGATGCAATGATTAATGAAAACAGTAAGGCAAATATTTTATTTTTCTTTACTAAATTTTTGATAAAATAATAAATACAAGTCGGAACTATTGAAATTTCGAAAATTAAAAGAATAATATTAAATATTTCTTCAATTTTTTCGAAATCCTTTACTCCACCACCCATAATTAGTATCATGTTAAGTGATATGATTGTAATAATACCCAGAATAAAGAATAGTCTTTTCATTTTTTATTTTTATTGATTATTAATGTGAATTAAGAGTTAAAAGTTTTAAGCATTGTAAATAAGTCTTTGAGTATCTTGGTGTTTTTGTGTTTTGGTGGCAAAAGCTAAATAGCCACGAAGGCACCAAATCACCAAATCCCACAAAATTAAACCAAGTAGCATTTTGATTTTAAGAATTATCAATTTATACAACTAAGATAGTTTTCAACTCTTAATTCACAATATTAATTAATTATTCGTTCATAATTTTTTCCTGGTGGTTAATTGATTCCTGGTGAATTGCCCTGAAGATTTTTGTTATAAAATCTGAGCTCAATCCTTTTAAACCGCCTTGCTGAATTCTTTTAGTCAATATTTCATCCCACCTTCTGGTTTGTAAAATTGTAATATTATTTTCTTTTTTATAGTGGCCTATTTTATCTGCAACTTTCATGCGCTTTTCGAACAAATTAACCAATTCATCATCGTATTTATCTATTATTACACGAAGTTCTTCCAGTGTATTTTTTTGCCCGTTTGCAATATCAGGATTACGAAGAACAATTTTACCAAGCAAAGCTTTTAATTCATCAGGGGTAATTTGTTGCTGGGCATCGCTCAACGCCTCATCAGGATTGATATGCGATTCTATTATTAGTCCGTCGAAATCAAGGTCCATAGCTTTCTGCGATATTTCAAACAGTCTTTCCCATGAACCGCAAATATGGCTGGGATCTGTAATAATTGGCAAATCAGGAATTCTTCTTTTTAATTCAATGGGTATTTGCCATTGAGGTTCGTTTCTGTATATGCTCTTTTCATAGCTTGAGAATCCCCTGTGAATAGCTGCCAGTTGTTTAATTCCGGCTTCGTTTAACCTTTCCAATGCACCAATCCATAGTTCGGCATCTGGATTTATCGGATTTTTTACTAAAACCGGTATGTCCATTCCTTTTAAAGCATCGGCAATTTCCTGAACTGCAAAAGGATTAGCAGTTGTCCTGGCACCAATCCACAATATATCAATTCCAAATTTTAATGCTTCCAGCACATGTTTAACATTAGCAACTTCGGTTGCAGTATACATTCCGGTTTCTTCTTTAACTTTTTTAAGCCAGGGCAAAGCTTTTGAGCCATGACCTTCAAAAGTGTTTGGTCTGGTTCTGGGTTTCCAGATGCCAGCTCTATAAATTTGAATATTATGTTTAGCCAGGTTTTTTGCAGTATCAATAACCTGTTTTTCCGATTCGGCACTGCAAGGTCCGGCAATAATTAAAGGCCTTTCTGTTCTTAAACCTGGCAGAGAAATTGGTTTAATATCAATTTTTATGCTCATTTTTAACTAATTTATATTCCTTTCAATTCTGTTTTTTGCTTCTTGTAGTAATTTTACATCACTACATAATGCAATTCGTAGATAATTTATTCCATTAGTACCAAAAATAAATCCTGGTGTTATAAAAACATTAGCTTGTTTAAGAATCTGATCTGAGTATTTTTTTGCAGATTTTTTACACACAGGTATTTTTGCCCAGACAAACATGCCATTTTGTGTTTTATCATACTGGCAATCAAGTAGGTCAAATATATCCCAAACTATTTTTCTTCTTTCCTTATAAATAAAATTCAAATTTTGATACCACGATGGAGGATTATTCAAAGCTTCAACTGAAGCTTCTTGTATGGGTTTAAATATTCCCGAATGCACATTGCTGTTAACTTTTATTATGGTTTGAATATACTCTTCTTTTCCGGCAACCATACCAAGTCTCCATCCAGCCATGTTGTGAGATTTGCTTAATGAATTAAGTTCAATTGCGACCTCTTTAGCTCCTGGTGTTTCTAATATACTTAAAGGTTTATCATTTAAAATAAAACTATACGGATTATCATTACAAATTAATATTTTATGTTTTTTAGCAAAATTTATTAGTTTATTAAATAATTGTTTTGATGCACTTGCCCCGGTTGGCATATTCGGATAATTCACCCACATCAATTTTGCTTTTGATAAATCTGATTTTTCCAATTCATTGAAATCAGGCTCCCAGTTTGAATTTTCGAGCAAATCATAATAAATAATTTTTGCCTCAACAAGATTTGAAACTGAACTATAAGTTGGATATCCCGGATTTGGAACCAGAACTTTGTCACCAG
>JAFGQQ010000097.1 GCA_016935595.1 Bacteroidales bacterium | reverse complement strand
TGTATCCATGGACTGGTGTACTTTTGGGATCAGCAATCATCGGATTCTGGTATTGGTGTACCGACCAGTTTATTGTACAAAGGGTATTATCTGGCCGTGATATGAAACAAGCCCGTAGAGGGACAATTTTCGGAGCATACCTAAAATTAACCCCTGTATTTCTTTTCCTCATACCCGGAATGATTGCATTTGCACTTAAGCAAAAAGGAACTCTTGATTTTTCAGCCAATGATGCTGCTTTTTCAACTCTTGTAAAAGAATTACTGCCCAAAGGATTTACAGGTGTTGTTGTAGGAGGTATCCTGGCTGCCTTGATGAGTTCCCTGGCATCCCTATTCAATTCATCGGCAATGCTGTTTACTGTCGATTTTTATGAGAAATATAAACCAAATAAACCTAAACGTCATTACGTAATAATTGGTAGAATTGCAACAGTTGTTATTGTAATACTAGGTATTTTATGGATACCTGTGATGAAAGGTTTAGGAAAAGTATTATATGAATACTTGCAAGATGTACAATCATTATTGGCTCCAGGTATAGCTGCAGTTTTTCTTTTAGGTATACTTTCTAAAAAAACTACCCCAAAAGCAGGTTTTTATGGTTTGGTTATCGGATTTGTCCTTGGAATGACCCGACTGGGACTAAAAGTCTTTGAAGGATCTTTAAGTACAGATTCATTTATTTATAACTTAATTATTAAGCCAAACTGGTTACATTATGAAATTTTTCTATTCTTCATAGTTATAATTTCAATGATCGTTATTAGTTACTTTACTGAAAAAGCTAATCCTGAAGCAATACAAGGATTAACCCTTAAATCAGCAACACCTGAACAAAAATTAGAAGTAAGGAATAGTTATACTAAATGGGATGTTATTAATTCATTAATAATTATGGGTGTAATTATAGCATTTTATGCTTATTTCTGGTAATATTAAATTGCTTGAACTTTATTACAATAAGTATGTTAAATACTTAATATAAAAATAATTTATTTTGTAACAATATTAATATTATAATAACCAAAAAAACAAATGTATATAGAAAAGTAAATAAAAATTATGATAAATTTAAAAAGATTTGAAGCATGGTTTGTTACTGGCAGCCAGCATTTATATGGGGAAGAAACATTAAAACAAGTTGATGAGGATTCAAAAAAAATTGCTGAATCTCTCAATAAAATTGGTGATATGCCGGTTCATATTGCTTTTAAACCAGTATTAACTACACCAGATGCAATTAATAGTATTTGTTTAGAAGCAAATAACAATGACAGATGTATTGGTCTTATAACCTGGATGCATACTTTTTCCCCGGCAAAAATGTGGATTGCAGGCCTAAGCAAACTCACAAAACCTTTTGTACATCTTCATACCCAGTTTAACCGTGATATTCCCTGGTCAACCATTGATATGGATTTTATGAATTTAAACCAGTCTGCCCATGGTGGACGTGAGTTCGGATTTATTTGTTCAAGGATGCGGATAAATAGAAAAGTAATTGTCGGACACTGGCAGGATGATGAAGTAATAGATAAACTTAAAATATGGTTGCGTGCCGCTTGTGCCTGGAATGATTCAAAACATATGAAAATAGCCAGATTTGGTGATAATATGCGTGAGGTTGCTGTTACTGAAGGAAATAAAGTATCAGCCCAAATGCAATTTGGTTACTCTGTTAATGGTTACGGTGTTGGAGAATTAGTACAATATATCAACCGGGCTAAAGATACAGAGATTGATAAGCTGATTGATGAATACAGGCATCAGTATAAAATTAAACCGGGAATATTGACAAATGATGAGAACTTGCAAAAAGTAAAAGAAGCTGCCAGAATTGAAATAGGGATGAAAGCTTTTCTTGAGGAAGGTGATTTTAAAGCCTTTACAACAACTTTTGAAGATTTATATGGATTAAAACAATTACCGGGACTTGCAGTTCAGCGATTAATGGAAGCAGGCTACGGCTTTGGCGCTGAAGGCGACTGGAAAACCGCAGCGCTTGTCAGATCGATGAAAGTAATGGCCATCGGATTGAAAGGAGGCACTTCATTTATGGAGGATTATACCTACCATCTCGATCCAAAAGGCATGAAAGTGCTTGGTGCACATATGCTGGAAGTTTGCTCTTCAATTGCTGATGGAGAGCCTTCTCTTGAAGTCCATCCCCTTGGCATTGGAGGAAAAGACGATCCGGCCAGGCTTGTCTTTGATGTTTCTAAAGGACCTGCACTTAATGCTGCAATTATGGATATGGGTGATAGATTCAGGTTATTGGTGAATGAAGTTGAAGTTGTAAAATCCGAAAGTTTACCTAAATTACCTGTGGCCAGGGTACTTTGGATTCCAAAACCAAATTTAAAAATAGCCGCTGAAGCATGGATACTCGGAGGCGGTGCTCATCATACTGGTTTTAGTATGGCAATAACAAAGGAATATTTGGAAGATTTTGCCGAAATGGCTGGTATCGAATACCTGCTCATCAATGAAGATACAAAAATAAATGATTTCAAGAATCAAATCAGGTGGAATGAAGTGTATTATAAATTGGCTAAATAGGAATTTTGCTTAACATTTATTAAATTTGGAATAAAATTGTTTAATATGCAAACTATCAGGCTAAGAGTAAATGACAATATATTTGACAAGCTAATCTGGTTTTTAAATAAATTTAATAAACACGAGTTAGAAATAATTCATGAGGATAATAAATTTATTAAAGACCAGGAATATTTACACAAAGAACTTTTAGAAATTGAAACTGGTAAAGCAAAATTTATTTCAATAAATGAATTAAATGATTCTTTAGATAAAATTATTGATAAGTATGAAACTTGAATTTAAAGAATCATTTTTGATCAGATTAAATAAACAAATTGATTTTATTGCAAAAGATAGTTCAACAAGAGCGAGAAAATTCAAAAACAATTTAATAAATAGAATTAAGGAAATACCGAAAAGGCCGCTTAGTTATAGAAAATCAATATATTTTG
>JAFGQQ010000513.1 GCA_016935595.1 Bacteroidales bacterium | reverse complement strand
GTGTTCATGCAATCCTTATTATAATGATTTAAATTTAAATAGCTTTTGGTTTTTTCATCCTTAATATCTCTCCATATCATCATTATAATGCCTGCCATGCCTATTAAAGCAATAATAATTCCAATAAAAGCCCATGGCAATAATTTTAATACACGATACCATTCGCTGTGTCGATTATAATATTTTACAGCAAATATATTTGCCATAATAAGCATTATTTAAGTATTATCGTAAAAAATTTCATTGAAAAGTGATTAAAACTATTGAAATTGGTACAATCCTTGTTTTGTTGTTATTAAATAATGTTATTGAAAATGAAAAAGGTGAAATTAAGCATATTAATTTTTATTATTTTTTTCAGTTTTTACGGTTTTGTCTATGCAAAACAAATAAAATCCTTAAGAAATAAAAATATTCATCATATTAAGTTAAAATATGATTATAACAATTTAATTATACCCGGGAATTTTTTCTCAATTGGAATTTCTTCAGTATGTTTCGACGGGGAGGAATATTTCACAAAAGGTTACCTTGATGGAAGTTTGAGATGGACTAATTTTGATATTGACGTAACAGGAGGTAATTACTGGTTTGGTAAAATTTACATTCCGAATATTAACGGACCATTATTCGACAGGGCATTGAAGGTATCTGTTACTGCCAAACACCAGCCGGAAATTTCAATTGAAAGAATTATTCATTTTAATTATGAAACTCAAATTGAAATACTACCCACCATGAATTTCATTAAAGCTCCTGGACGAACAGTGAATTTTGGAATTATTACAACTTTCGATAATGGGCAGAAAATTATTACCCAGCGATCCTCATGCGGAAATTACGATTATAAAAATTTTACCTATATTATTGAGGGAGGTTATTTTAAAAATGGTTACCTAAATTTATCACCAGATATATTTGATTATAACAACCACCGTGTAAGAATTATTGCCAGCTTAAATACCAATCCTGAACTGACTTCGGTTTATGAGTTTTTACTTGATTATAAAGATAATTATGTTAGGAACATTTATGCATGGGATGGCCAGGATGGATATACCGGACATGACGGACAAGATGGTTCAAGCGGAGGAAGTGGCGGGAATGGCGGTAATGGATGGCATGGAGGGGATGGAGAACATGGTCATGATATAGCTATATATGCTGATTCATATTTTGATAATATTCTTAATTTTCCCCTGGTGAAGGTTAAGGTTGAGGATTTATTTACTGCAAAAGAGTGGAGGTATTTAGTGAATCCGGCTGGAGGATCAATAGAAATTAGGACATTGGGAGGTGATGGAGGAGATGGCGGACGTGGTGGAAGTGGTGGAGATGGGGGAAGAGGTTATGATGGAGAAAAGTATGTGGTCAGGGTAAAAATAAATGATAGCACATATGTTGATGAGATCAGGCAAGGTCATGGAGGACCTGGCGGTGATGGGGGAAACGGTGGTAATGGAGGTAATGGCGGTGATGGCGGAGACGGAGGAAATATTTATATTTACTTAACCGAGGAAGCCAAGGTTTACTCGAATATAATTATTCCTTCCAGTATTTCCGGAAGTGGTGGTTCTTCAGGATGGGGTGGTTCTTCAGGTAGTGGGGGAAGCGGAGGAAGCGGAAATCCCAGTGGTTCATCAGGATCATCCGGAAGCAGTGGTTCATCGGGATGGAGCGGTAGTAGCGGAAGACGTGGAGAGATATTATATTTCGATTTAGATCATTTCTATTGGTAGTTTATTTGGTCTAAATCTATTAAGTAATTATAGAGTTTAATTTTTGGTTTTAATTTCTCTAAATGATCAATAAAATCACAACAGGATTTAAAAGAATAATGGGTTCTTAAACCACTTAAATATATATTATACTCTTGTTTTTCATTATAGTAGTTCTTTATCTTATTCCAGTCAGGATTTTGTAATTTACTTAAATTTGTTTTTATTGGATCGGTGTAAGATTTAATTATAAAATAAACAGTATCGTTTAAATGATTTAGTTGAATAATGGATTTTCGCGCATTAGTATATTGTGGTAAGTTTTTATTTTTTTTCTTTTCTTCAATTGATTTACCGGGGTATGAGACTTCTGATTTTTTTAATACATCAATCCTGTCAATACTATCATTTGAATATATACCTCCAGCGATTAACTTCACAATTAACTTATCAGGATTTTTATTGATTAAAGAATTATACTTATCTAATATATTCAGTTCATGATCAGAAAAAATTAAATTAGTTTCAAATTCATCAGATTTAAAGTATATTTCTTTAGTAATTTCAGGCAAATGTTCCTTTTTATAAAAATTGGCACTTCTTTCTCCGTCAGTAATATTAACATATAATTGAACTTCATCGACTTTTTGGGCAAATAAATTTACACCCATTGCCAGGAGCTGAATATTGATAGGTTCTTCATTTTTTAAAGCGGGAAATATTAAATCTTGAGTTAAATAATTGAATACAGTATTATCTTCAAAAATATATAAACTATCAATTTTATTCCATTGCTGAATATTTTCTCCAAGTTTAGCTTTCATTTTCTCATATTCTTTTTCTGCTTCATAAATTTCAAGATTTAATGATTTTACTTTTTGTTCCAATGAGAAAATTCGTTCACGGCGACTTTTAAGAGATTCTTTATAACTGTTAATTAACTGCTTTTTATTTTCAACAACTTGAAGGTAATTTTCTTTAGTGGGATCAAGACTATCAATTTCTTCCTCTTCTTTAGTGATAAGATTTAATAGATTCTCACGTTTCTCAAATTCTTTTGTTAATGTTGATTGTAAACCATTTTCTCCGTATAGTTCTTCTTTATTTTTTTCAATTTTTCTTGTTTTGTAATCTTCCAATAGGTCATGATAAGTTTTTCCTTTTCCAAATAAGGGATCGGGTGATAGGTCTTTTGTTTGGTAATTAGCGTAAAGCAAATATGATTTATTGTTTATTTTTATAACTATTGTAGGTTTTAACGTAGAGTTCATTCCCCACAGACTAAAATGAAGCATGGTATGATATTCTTTCAGCGAATTAATTTCTATTTGAGGTTTGGAATGAACGGTTAGTCCTTCTTTTTCTATTTTAAGTTCATAGGTAAATAATCCTGCTCCTTTGCCATTTCCTCTTCGTGAACTGTCATCGGGTAGGGTTTCATATTCATTTAATAAACCTGCGGAGCCACTTCCTTCACCTGCAGCAATTAAAATCCCTTTATAATAACTGTTATCTTGTGTTAAAAGATGAAAATAAAGATCAGATTTAGATGCAACATATTCATTTACAAGTTCATTCCACCTCTCTAATATTTTTTTTTGTTCTTGGGTGGATATTTTTTTTAAACTTCCAAGTGTTTCAATTTTTTTTTCTATACGTGTACTTGGATCGATAAGTTGAATTAAATTTTCATTTATTTGTTTAGAATTGTTGTATTTTTCAGGTATAAGCTTCTTGATATTATTATAAAAATATTGATAAATACTATCATTAGAAATATCACATTTTTTTAAATGATTATATAACTCCCATAAACT
>JAFGQQ010000096.1 GCA_016935595.1 Bacteroidales bacterium | reverse complement strand
CCTATTCCTTCTTTTAATATTTTAGCTTTTCCCTGATATAAAAACAGAAGGCCTGTAGGGTATTCTCCTTCCTTGTAAATATAATCTCCTTTTTTATATACTTCACAAATAATATTGGTTATTAAGAAATTTCTTTCTTCGTTACTTAATGAATTGAATAAGGTATGATTGGAGTTGAATATTTTATCGAAATCAATATTTGAATCAATCATTTAATTATATGAAATTATGTTATAAAACATACAAAAATATAAATGTTTTGATATTATTTATATGATAAAATTTAATTTTACTTTCATGAATTAGTATTAGAAAGGTATAATTATTATCAATTTGTATGTTGCTAACTATTTATTTTTAGATATACTATAAATTAAAAAAATGTTTTGCATTATTATAACAAATGTTTTGAACCATTTGTCCAAGCCATTTCATATCTTTTGGTAATTCTCCGTTTTCAACATCATTCCCGATTAAATTACATAATACTCTTCTGAAATATTCATGGCGGGGGAATGATAAGAAGCTTCTCGAATCGGTTAGCATACCTACGAAACGACTTAGTAAACCCAAATTTGAAAGAGAATTTAATTGTTTTTCTATTCCATCTTTTTGATCAAGGAACCACCAGCCGCTTCCAAATTGCATTTTACCAGCAACAGATCCATCATTAAAATTTCCGATCATTGTGGCAATTAATTCATTGTCACGTGGATTAATATTATAAATAATTGTTTTTGTCAACTGGTTTGTTTTATCAAGACTGTCGAAGAATTTTGCCATTGGTTTTGCTGCCTCAAAATCACCGATCGAATCAAAACCAGTATCAGGACCAAGTTTATTAAACATGCGGGAATTATTATTTCTTATTGCACCATAATGAAATTGTTGTACCCAACCTTTTAAATGGTTCATTTTTGCAAATTCAACCAGCATAAAAGTCTTAAATTTCTCAATTTCTGATTTATTTAAAGATTTCCCCGACCGGGCAGTTTTAAATATTTGTTGAATTTCTTTTTCGGTGTAGTCCCCGGCATAAAATGTTTCTATTCCATGATCTGAGACCCGGCAACCATTTTCATGAAAAAATTCATGTCTTTTTTTCAGTGCAGATAATAAATCAGTAATTTCAGAAATGGTTATTTCTGATACTTCAGAAAGTTTGTCAAGGTATTTATTATATACTTCAATATTATCAACTGCCATAGCTTTATCAGGCCTCCAGGCTGGTAAAACTTTTATTTCAAAGCCATCTTCTTTTATCTTTTTGTGAAATTCAAGCGAATCAACGGGATCATCAGTTGTACATAAGATGTCAATATTCATCATTTTCAATAAATTCCATACACTATATTCGGATGAGCTTAATTTTTCACTTGCTTTTTTATAAATTTCTTTTGCTGTATCGGGATTAAGCAATTCTGAAATTCCGAAATACCTTTTTAATTCGAGATGCGTCCAGTGATATAAAGGATTTCGCATAGTATGTGGAACGGTTTCAGCCCATTTTTCAAATTTTTCAAAATCACTTGCATCACCTGTGCAATATTTTTCTTCAACACCATTCGACCTCATTGCCCTCCATTTATAATGATCGCCATATAGCCATGCTTGGGTAATATTTTCAAAATTTTTATTATCAGCAATTTCTTTTGGAGGCAAGTGGTTATGATAATCGATTATAGGCATTTTTTCAGCATAATCGAAATAAAGTTTTTGTGCTGTTTTGGTTTGTAAAAGAAAATTATTATCCATAAATTTTTTCATGATATTTAATTTATGAGAATTTATAAATTGAATAATCTCTTAATATGCCTGTCGAAAATGTTTTCAGTTACTTCTTTGGCAATAATATTTTCATATTTTTTCAATGCATTTGTATATCGTTCTCCCATTTCTGCCGCTATTTTATAACCAACATGCAATAATTGCCTGAGATTTGGGTTGAATTCAGGATGACCCGGAATATGGCGCAATGCATTTACAAATTTTTCACTCGTCCAGTTATTTATAACAATTGATTTGGGAAGGTTTTCCTTATTAATATCAATAACTGTTGCATAAGGGCCACAAAGTTCGTCAATGCGTTCGTATGCTTTGGTATAAATATCTTTAGCTATTTTCAAGCCTTCATCGCTACTTAGTGCCAAACCTATTATTTCTTCAAGCCAGGTTGTACCGGCAGTTTTTATATGTAGACCTTTGTCGTGTTTTTTAATCAGTTTTCCAATTACCGGATAAATAGAAAATTTATCACTACCGGAATGAACACTTAATTTTAAGTTTGCAGGTAAATTAAATTTTTTAATGGCATAATCAATAACCAAAAGATCTTGTTCAAATTCTTTGGCAAATTGATTAATATCACCAACATAGTCGACACCTTTGTTAAATCTTCCCGAAAATTTCGGGGCAATTGTTTGTGCAGGTATTTTTTCTTCTGAAATCATTTTTAAAATAAAGAAAAGTTCGATTGGGGTTTGGGGCTGTTCAACTTCATCCATCGACACTTCAGTTACAAAATTGCCTTCACCCTTTTTCGAAACAATATACTGGTAAATTTTTGAGGCCTGTTTAACTGCACTTAAAAAGTTTTCTGCAATATTTTGCAGGGCATCTTCTGAAAGATTAAATGATTCATCAATTCCCGGTATTTGTAAATTGCCAATGTATTGTTTATTATTTTCAATAAAGCTTTTAATTTCTTCGTTTGCTGCTTTTTCGCCAATATTGTCGGCTACATCAAGAGTAAAGAAGTCGGAATAATTAATAAAATTATCAACGTTTGATAGATTTATATGGTCAGCATCAACTAAATATTGGGTTTTAAAATTAAGGGCTTTGACAGCATCATCAGCTTCCGTACGTGTTTGGGCATGGGTTGTTTTAACTATCTGGTGTTCCCTGTTCGATTTATTCCATACAGGTGTTATTTCAACACCTCCTTTATTTGCTTTTATAATAGCTTCCAGTTGAGCTTTGCCCTGGTGTGCAAAACGGTCGCCAATTCCAAATGAGTATTTTTTTATTTCCATGATCTATAGATATTTTTGATTTTAATAATTATTTCTCGTGTTCGGGCACGAGAACAGATTACAAAAATATAAATTTGTTTTTATTTTCAAATTTTAAATTCCATTAATTGAAAATTGT
>JAFGQQ010000512.1 GCA_016935595.1 Bacteroidales bacterium | reverse complement strand
AGAGTAAGCGTAGTGCCAAGAACATTTTTCAATGGCATAATCCTTTATAGGATAAGTAGTTAAGAATTTCAACTGTAGAAGATGGGTTAAATAAGTTATTTGGACACTGCATCTAACAGCGGCTTGCCGGCTTCGTCGCTGCGCGCCTACGCCTAAATTGGCACATGGTTTTGAAGCTTATGTTAGGTTAAAGTCGTATAATTAAAAACGCAATAAGGGAATGGTGCCAACTTCGGAAAGCCGCGGAACGTTATGTGAAATAAGAGCGTTAATTAATGAAAATCGTATTTCGATCAATTATAAAATGGTCAATCTTAGTATTAATTAATACAATTGGTTCTTTTTTCATTATTTTTGGTGTTGGAAAAACATATGGCAGTACAAATAATCTTTTTGAATTCATCTTCAGCTTTATTCCGTATCTTATAGCGATTATAATTTTTATTATTATTTTTTATTTAATTGAACAATACTTACTTAATAATGATTTTTTGTATGTAAAAAAATCATTATTAATAGCAGTAATTATTAGAGCTATATTACAATTTATCATTCCCCTCGAAATGTTGTTAGGATTTATTGCAATAAATATATTAACTTTGATACTCCCAAATCAATTTGAAAATGAATATATAATTGTATTTTTATCAGTATTTACTATGGGAATCCTTATTACGGGTTTAATTGCAGTCCTGACATTAATAGTCTTTTTAATAATTAAAATTATTAAAAGGTTAAATAAAGAAGAATTTAAACCTGAAGATTATAAATTAATTGAATAAACGTTCTTACTTCACATAACTTGGGCTTCCCGGCTTCGTTCCTCCTTCGTCGTCACTCCGCCAAAACCCGGCGACTTTACACTTGAAAAGTATTAAATAATCTGTTACAATAATTTACAAGTAACAGTGTTACTGGAACTTTATACAGTGCCGGGCTTCGGGAAGCCCCCAACGTTATCTGAAAGGTGTGGGTTGGTAAATTTTTCGCGTTAGCTATATAGGGATTCTACATGAATAGTGAAATATATTATTTTTCAGGAACTGGAAATTCGTTGCATGTAACAAGAGAATTACAGAAAAGAATTCCTGAATCAAATCTCATACCCATTGTTCGTCTACTGGGTAGTGACACGGTCAAGACGAATGCTGATACGGTTGGCTTAGTTTTTCCAAACTTTTGTTTGACAACACCTATCCCAGTGCACGAGTTTCTGAAAAAGGTTGATCTTGCTTCCGCTCAGTATCTTTTTGCAATATGTACACGAGGAGGTTCTCAATCAGAAGCATTCGACTATACCAATATATTGTTAAACAGACTGGGTAAAAGATTAGATGCTCAACTTGATATAAATATGCCCTGGAATTATCCATTTGGAAAACAGAATCTTGTAGGTACCAGTACTGAGGAACGCATACAACACATGGAAACTGAGATGCAAGACAAGCTGGATGTATTTAGCCAATACATCCAGGCGAAGGAAGCGTATGTTGAAGAAAAGACCTATGCGAACTATGAAATTCCTCGCTGGCAAAAGGTTTTGTTTTCGCTCATCCCCAAGTCTTTTAACTATGAATCACATCGTTATATGTATCAGGATTTACTACGATTCTATAGTGATTCAAACTGCAATGGTTGTGGCATTTGTGAGAGAGTTTGTCTCAGCCACAAGATCGAAATGACCGGCAAAAAACCGGTGTGGAAAAAGGAGATTAAATGCTATGCGTGCTATGCATGCATTAATTTCTGTCCCCGACAGGCAATTCAAATAGAATCGAGAATTCCGCTTGTAGAGTCATGTACCGATGTAAATGGAAGGTATCATCACAAATCAGTAACCTGCAAAGACATAGCTGAACAGCGATGAATTTTAAAACAATATTTACCAAATCAATTACAACCCACACCCTTCAGATAACAGCGGTTACCCGGCTGCGGCCGATAAAATCGGCCTTCGCCCAAATCCTCGCTTCGCTCGAACTTCGGGTAACCGCATAACGTTAGACAATATTTTTATGGAGTTTAAAATAAATGTATGATTGATATAAATTATGATAACTATTATTGGGAAAATTCCCAAGTACGATTACGAGCTATGGAACCTAATGATTGGGAAGAGCAATATATAAATATGTTTGATAGTAATGCTCGAAGATTATTACAAGCAGAAATTGAATTACCACCTACAATAAAGAACCAAAAAGAAAAAACAGAACGTTTTTCATATTTCAATACAGAATCAGGCGGATTAATGTTCACAGTAGAAAATAAGGAAGGAAAGAATGTAGGTGGAGCCTATTTAAATTCAATAAATGAGAAAAATGGTACTTTTTCAATAGGCATACAAATTGGTCAAAGATACAGAAGGAATGGTTATGGAACTGCAGCAATGAGAATTTTATTAAATTATGCTTTTTTTGAAAGAAGATTAAATAAATTTAATACTGAAATTCTCAAAGGTAATATTGCATCAGAAAAAATGCTAAAAAAGATAGGTTGTCTTAATGAAGGTGTTCGAAAAGAACAAATTTATACTAATGGAAAATATCAAGATGTAATTTTATTTGGATTGACAAAAATAAATTATCTTAAAATTTGTGAACAATAGCCTTTAAATTTTGAATCCATAAATTTTTCGTCTACCTAAAAGTTTAACGCTCCGCTTCGCTCCGGGCTCCGCCCATTTTTTTTCCTTGTATTTTGAAACAATTTATATTACTATTTTACTGGAATATTTAATTAATAAGGGGTGCTTTGTCTAGTAGCCGGGCAAAAACTGCGTAAACTTTTTTGCCGTTATATACAATACCCCGATTTTGGAGTCAATATTGAGTAATTATGGCAAATTATGTACAATTATCTATGATTTAGATAAACCATTAGCTGATGAAAATGAAGTATCCCTATATACACAATTTATTTTATCAAATAATGATCCAATTATAGAACCAATGTGCGGTTCAGGAAGATTTTACATACCAATTAGAAAACGTGGATATAATATATATGGGTTTGACCTGTCAAATGAAATGTTAAAATCGTGTGAAAGAAGATGCTCAGAATTGAACATCATACCAAATTTATTCAATGCTAATATTGTTCATTACAAAAGTGATATGAAATTTAAATATGCATTTATTCCAATGGGGTCTATTTCACTTTTAATAAATGAAAATGACCTTATTCAAAGTTTTGCAAATATATTTGAATATTTAGATAATGATAGTATATTTATGTTTTCTGCTCTTCGTCCAACTCCAGAAATTGAAGATATTCCAGATTGGAAAGAAATAATGCGATATCCACTTAAGGGAATGGAGATAATATGTAATCAAAGTCTTGTTTATAATAAACTAGATGAGATATTAGATATTAAATTACAGTACGAGATTATAGATAAAAATGTTATAATTGAGAAAGAAGATCAAGATTTTCCATTAAAAATGTATGCTTTTGATTATCTTCAAGAAAAATTAGATAAGATTGGATTCAAGCAAATAATTGAACTTAAAAATAATAATCATAATAAATTTATCTTAATTAAATGCAATAAGTCTAAATAGTTAACAGTAAATCGGGGTACTGCATAGAATAGAGGGTTAGCGCTCCGCTCCCGTTGGTCGCTCCGGACTGCGCCATCAAAACCCATTTCATTCCTCGGTTGGGTTTTGATGGCTTTGCCACATTTTTGCTTGTCACGGTTCTTGCTTGCGCAATAACCGCGCCACCGCTACGCGGCCGCAAAAACGTCGCCAACCCTCATAACGTTAGATGCAATACAGCACCATCTATGGAAAAGATTTAATTGGATAATTCAAGAATTGAAAAAGAAAAAAAATTCTGGGACTCTTTTGCTAAAAGATATGACTCATTTATTTCACATCTGGATAAAAGTTATACTACTTTATTAGAAAATATTATAAATAATTTAAATAAAGAAGATATCGTTTTAGAAATTGCTACAGGAACTGGAACATTATCAATTAAAATCGCTAAAAAAGTAAAAAAAGTTATTGGTATTGATATTTCAGAGGAAATGATTAAAATTGCAAATAAAAAAACCGAAGAATATAAAACTGAAAATGTAATTTTCTTAACTCAAGATGCTTATGATATTAATTTTCCTGCAGAACAATTTGATGTTATTATAGCATCAAATGTATTGCATGTAATGGTCAATCCTGCAAAAGCTATAAATGAAATCAAAAGAGTATTAAAAAAAACTGGGATTTTTATTGCTCCGACCTACTGTCATGGCAATAATATTATTACTAAGGTAATTTCTTTTTTTATGAGTTTAATTGGTTTCAAAGCATTTCATAAATGGTCAATGGATTCATTTAAATTATTTATCAAAGAAAATGGATTTAATATAATAATATCAAAAATTATAAAGGATAAAATACCATTATTATTTTTAGTAGCAAGAAAAATTAATAAATAAGTGCTGTACTGCATCTAACTTGGGCTTCCCGGCTTCGCTCCTCCTGCGTCGTCGCTCCGCCCAAACCCGAAGACTTTTTACTTGAAAGTTTTTAAATTATCTGTTACAATAATACTCAAATTGCAGTGTTACTGCAAATTAAAGCAATGTCGGGCTTCGGGAAGCCCCCAACGTTAAACGCAATTTATTCGACAGAATATTTTTTAACAATGAATAAATAAAATAAATATGAAAATAATAACAAAATTAACAATTATTAATGACTTAAAAAAAATAGGTTTAATAGAATCTGATATAGTTCTAATTCATATTTCTTTTAAATCAATAGGAAATCTAATTGGTGGCCCACAAGCTTTAATTTATGCCTTGCAAGAAATTGTAACACCCTCAGGCACAATTATAATGCCGTCACAATCAGGTTATTTATCGGATCCTAGCGAATGGAGAAATCCACCGGTTCATAAAAAATATTGGAATCAAATTAAAAAAGATATGATTCCTTATCATAAAAAATATACTCCAACCGATAAAATGGGAATTGTTCCGGAAATATTTCGTCAGCAAAAAAATGTTTTTCGAAGCAGACATCCAAGTACATCTTTTGCTGCTTGGGGCGAAAAATCAAGATTTATTATAAATAAACACTGTTATAATTATCCATTAGGCAAAAATTCACCATTGCAAAAATTATATAATCTAGATGCTTTAATTTTATTAATTGGTGTTGATCATGATAAAAGTACATTTTTACATTTAGCAGAACATTATATTAATAACAGTTACCATTATATAAAATCCCCAATATATAAAAATAATAAAAAAAAGTGGTTGAAATGGAAGGAATTGAATTATGAAGATGATGATTTTCTTAAAATAGGAAAAGAATTTGAAAAATACAATAATGTGAGAATATATAAAATTGGCGAATCAGATTCAAAGCTAATTAATGCAAAAAAATATGTTGATTTTGCAATAGAGTTTATGAAGATGAAGAGGTAAAATAAATTAATATATTGATATTAAAGTCGAATAAACTGCGTCTAACAGCGGCTTGCCGGCTTCGGCGCATACGCGCCTCCGCCCAAATTGGCACATGGTTTGTGAAGCGAGTGTTGGGTGTAAGTTGTATAATTAAAGCGGCAATAAGGTGGTAAATGTGCCAACTTCGGCAAGCCGCGGAACGTTGGGCGAAATCCAAGCGGGTTGAATTTATAATTTATTTCAATCTATTATGTTGGAGAATATTATGTCAAATACTGAAATCACTAAAATCTATG
The DNA here is from genome assembly GCA_016935595.1 of Bacteroidales bacterium. The sequence goes on along the minus strand of JAFGQQ010000512.1, from coordinate 3,043 downwards.
TTCGCCTTATAGATGGAACGCAAAGTTATGTTCCAATCGATGCAGAAACTACTGATTCAGTATCCTTTAAAATATTACCTATCTCTAATTATAATTCAAATGATCGAACTGTGCTTTTTGAATTTAAGCCCTTCGACATTGTTCATGTTAAAATACAAGATTTTTCATCAAGTAAAAGCTCCGGTCTAGTAGCTTGCGAATTTGCGGATGTGAATACATCATCCTTCGACTTTAATCAATTTCTTTTACATGTCTTGGACGGTACGATCAATGACGGCATTGAGAACAAACACAAATATTATGACTATATTCAGAAGTTGAATCAAGAAATTGAAAAAGGCATTTGGCATTATCCTGGTATAAAGAAATGGATTAATACAATAAAAAAGTGAGAGTCTATCACTTGGACTTCGCCCAACAGAGATTTTGCGCTTCGCTCGCCTTCGGCTCGCTCGGGCTTCGCCACATCCAGCACCAAAGCCTGGTTAAAGTAACTGACGGGTAAATCGCTTTCAGCGACTTATTTTATTGGCGAGCCGTTATGGCAAATGTGAATATTTTTAATTCCAATTTTAAGGTTTTATAATTCATTTGTTACTTGTATTCGCAATGAATGGTTTTGATTTTTTTTGAAGTAAAAATGGAATTCAAGTCCATATATTCCAATCAATAGTAAGTGGTAATATAGGTGGTGATTCAAAAAACAATATTAAATTGTGATTCCTTTAATTCCATTTGTGGTTTGTTATTTATTTTTTCTAGGTCATTTATATAATTCTCTTAGCATAATATAATTAAAGGATGATTTAAAATGATAATTAAAATATTTTCTCATGTAATTTCAGATGTCATTACAGGCAATTTGGGCATAAAAAAATATTTTATTGCATTAATTTTAGTTAGTTTATTGTTTATTAATTGTAATCCTTTTTATAGAATTTCAGGAATGATTTTAATAAAAGAATTCTCTAATGATTATCGAATTGGTATTTATGATTTAAACACTAATATTATGCATAACGTACCATTTACAAATAATGATTTGAGCATAATCAACTCTAAACGTAATGGTTTATCATTTACATGTGATTTGCAATATAATCCTGAGTTTAATGTAATTATCAGCTTGGAAGGTATTTATAATGAAGAAATTGCTACAAAAAGGACAAAAACAATAATACATATATATTCTATGATAAATAAATCAGAAATATATACCTTCGAATTATTAAATTATAGAATTACCGATTATCAATTTATTAGTCCTGAAAAAATCTATGTATTAGTTACTAATTATAAGACTCCATATAAAATTTTATTATGGAATCCAGTTATGAATAAGATAAAAGAACTTTATGTTACTGATGATTATCTTACAGATTTTAGATATTATGAAAATCTCAATATAATATTGTTTAAAAAGGAAAAAGAATTGTATAGATATGATATAACGAATGAAAATATTCAATTAATTCTCCAACCTATCAATAATGTTAATTTTTGTGAAAATGTAAATCGTGCAATATTTGAAAATAATGACTCTTTAAAATATTTAGATTTAGTAAATGGTAAAATATATAATATTAATTACAAACCATGCTCACGACAAGGAAGTTATACTTTTATTGATAATCACCGAATATGCATAGCTCAAGAATATAATAAATTAACCCTCAGTAATTTTTTGGGCGGTGGAAGGTGTCATTTTAAATACAAAATATTCGATATTATTACTGGGTTTTCTAAAACAATTTATACTGGTGAATCTGATGTAGAAAAAAGAAACATATCGTATTTTAGTGAATTTAATTTAGAACTAATTAAAGAATAAAATTTAAAACTGCCTATATACAGAGCTTCATGACTCAGATCCATCTATTTCACTTAACTTTAGCTGGATTCCCATGTGGTGATCCGGAAAGAATTATTAAGTTCCAATTGAGATACTTTTATTTCATTTGCTATGGCTTGTTATTGATTGTTTTTCTATATCGTTTATAATTTGTCGTCGTCTATGAGGAATATAAAGAAAATACTTATGTAATGACAAAGGACTTTAACTATCAGTGGTTGTTTTTCTGTCATCTGCGCATAACTGTTATTTTAAGCTCCTATTGCCACCCTCGGAACATTGAGCGCAATGATTTTGCATTAATTGGATAATTATTATGGATTTTAACATTTTTTCAACCGTTGATGAATATATTAAATCTAAAGTTGGTCTTGAAGACAATATTCTCTATGAAATTAGAAAATCTTGTTCTTCCTCAACAATGCCTGACGCCAATGCCGGAGATATTTTCCGTAATGGCAAAGGATCAAAAGAAAAGGAACTGGAATCAAAGAACGAAATGGTACTGCGTGAACTTGGTCAATCGCAGGTTGAGATAGCATTTCTAAAAAAAAAATTAAGGCAATAAGCGCCACATTAATTCATAAAGAAGGATCTGCCAGCTATGTCAGATTTAACAAGAGGATTAAATGAAAGGATTAAATTTGTTATATAAGAAAAGTATTATTTTATTGTTTTTCATTTTGCTTAATACCATAAATATGTTTCCATGTACAATATTTTGTGCGCATTATAATGGAGAAGTATGGGCCGGTAACAACGAGGACTGGAATGATCAGGATACCTGGATTTGGTTTATTCCCGGGAATGAGACAAGCTACGGAAGGATATTCACTGGTTATGAAAGTGCTTTTGCCCAGGGGGGAATGAATGAAAAAGGTCTTTTCTTTGACAAGTTCCAACGCAACAATACAGGTATTTTAGCTCCAAACGATCCGAATAAATTAAATTATAAAAGCAGCTTGCCAATCTTGCCGGAAAAAATCCTTGCCGAATGCGCGACCGTGACCGAAGCTCTGGAATTTTATGATACATATAATGAGCCATTTTTAGGCTCGTATATTTTCTTCTTTGCAGACAGCAGCGGAGATTCGGCAACCATCGGTTGGAACTGGCAGACAAAAAAAGTAGAAATAACAAGAACATCTAAAAACTATCAGGTAATCGGGGCTTCCGAGGGAGCTGTTACGT
>JAFGQQ010000511.1 GCA_016935595.1 Bacteroidales bacterium | reverse complement strand
TGCAGTAATTATTAAATACACAACAATTAAAATAAAAGTAATGGAACCAATTACTCCCGATTCAGCAAGAGGGCCAATATATTCGCTATGCGCATTACCCAAATCACCAGTATTTGTACTTATTATGGTTCTATTATATGAAAACTGATAGGGGGCATATTTGAACATATAAGTACCAGGGCCCCACCCAACAATGGGTTTTTCTTTAAACATTTGAAATGCACAAGCCCACCTGTTTAAACGTTCAACATTTGAAGCATCCGATTTAATATTTGAAATAGATTGAACATGCTCGGCAAAATCAGCAGAAGATTCCTGCTTGTTTTTTTCAAGATTCATTATAATTTGAGGTAAAAAACTGGCTAAATAGATAGCTGCTATTGCTATAAAAATTAGTAGTGTTCTGAATTTTATCTTCAGCTTTACAATAATCCAAATAAAAATAGCACTAATTACACTTACCCATGCTGCACGGGAATACGACATCACTAATGCAAAAAGAAATAAACCAGCCAATAACCATGTAAGAGTTTTATAACCAATAAATTTATTTTCTTTGTTCGAGGCAAAATATATAATCACAGGAATAAACATCGAAACAATTGCACCATACGAAGTGTGGTCGTTATAAAAAGGACGCATAGCGGAATGAGCTGCTTTCTGGTTAAAGAATCCCTGGCTTCCCAAATTAACCAAATCATACAATACAATTATAATAAAAGGAATGAGGTATAACCAAACATATTTCTCAGTATTCTGATACTTTTTAAAAAGTTGTATGGCAAGAAAATAAAAACCGATAACATACCATAACCTGGCCAGAAAAAATTTTAAAGATACAATAGGCATAGTGCTAGTAACACTTGTGAAGAATATCCATAATAAATTAAAATAAATAACAATCGATACCGGATGTAATAAAATTCTTTTATCAAGTTTTTGGCCTAAAAGCAATTTGTAAATAAAAATTAATAATAATCCAAATAGTATGGGTTCTGTAGGTATATAAAAATCAATTGGAAGATTTGGAATGAAATATCTTAACGGAACAGAAAAAGGAACTAAAAATACAGTTAAATAAAGAAGATTATCTAAGGAAAATAAAGCTAGAAATAATATAATTATTACAAAAGGTAAAAAATTAAGATAATAGTTATTAAATGCTATTAAAATCAAGTTTATTGCCAGAAATAATAAAGTAATGGCAATAGCCCATATATTCTTCCTGTCTTTAAACAAAGTTAAATTAATTTATTGATTTTTAATTTCTTAATATAATCAATTAATAATAACATTAATAAACCCATTATAAATGCCGAAAGGGTTGAGACAATAACAATAACAGTTCGTTTTGGATAGGCTTTAATTTCGGGAACAAACGGATTTGTTACGATGAATTTATGTGGAAGTTCATTCTCGGCATCTACCTTTGCTTCAACATATTTGGCCTTTAACAAACTCAATCTCTCGTTTTCGGCTGTCAAAAACTCACTTAAAGAAATGTATGTTGCTCCATAATCAGCCAATACCTTTAATTCCCTTCTAATTTTGTTTGCCAGTGCAGCATTCCCTTCTGCGGTAGCCTTAACATAAGCTTCATTTAAAGCTTTCGACTGGGATTCATAATCGTATAAACCTAAATTTCTAATTTTCTTTAATGAATCTTCAATCTGACTTATTTCATTTTTAAGTGTAAAATATTCTTTCTCAACTATTTTAAATGCTTGTAATGCAGTATTCTTTCTCATTTGGGTGATTGTAGAATCGAGAAAATTTCCAATATCCTCAGTCATGTTTTTGGCTGTTACCGGATCTTCATCCAATACCGATACTTCAATAGACATGTATTCTGTTTTTCTGAAATTAATATTACTTTTCATTTTATTGTCGAGAATTGTCCATTTCATTTTGGAGTTAGGATCAATCCTGTAATGATTGAATAAATCGTATTTCCATATCAGCCTGTTTTTAATTTCATCGGAATATAAAATCTGCAACATTTGCTCAGCATCTTCTTCATCCCCAAACATTAATACATCTTTATTTAAAAACACGTTATTCGATATTAATGCCTTTGAGACAGAACTGGTAGTAGTAGGAAAAAATATCATTGTTGATTCATACTTAGGCCTAATGGTTAATGAAACTATTGCGGATGCTATTACTGCAGTAATAGTAATAATGATTAATAATTTTCTCTTTTTGATCATATAGGCCAATAAGTCGAGAGAATGAAATTCAAATTTTTTCTTTTCTTTTTTTTTCATGATGTTAATTGGTTTTTAATATGTAATAATTTTTTTTACCTTTTTGAATTAATAAATATTTATTATTTAATAAATTTTTAGAGTTAATTATAAATTCAAAATCAGTTATTTTTTCTTTATTAATACTTAATCCTCCTCCATTCACCATTCTTCTTAGTTCCCCTTTTGACAGGAAAACCGGTGCTAAATCGGTTAATAAATCAATTATTTTAATTCCTTGATTAAAACTCATGCCGTTAACTTCATATTGTGGAACACCTTCAAAAATTGATAAAAATGTTTGCTCATCCAGTTTTGCTAATGATTCTCTTGTTCCTTTTCCAAACAATATTTGCGATGCATTAATGGCATTGTTTAAATCTTCTTGCGAATGCACGATTCTTGTAAGTTCTTCAGCTAATTTTTTTTGTAAAATTCTTAAATGTGGAGCTTGTTGATGTTCTTTGA
>JAFGQQ010000095.1 GCA_016935595.1 Bacteroidales bacterium | reverse complement strand
TGCAGGCAAAAGATACTACAACCTTTAATAGCATTATAAATATGCAAAATATCTTCCTTTGAAGTAGCTTGTTTTACGACTGTGGTACGAAATTCATGCAATATTCCTGATTGAATAATAACATCAATTGATTTTTTAACTTTTTCAATGGTATCATCGCTAACTAAATCGCCAACAATAAAGCGGTATTTCTGAAGCTCTAAAGGAGCTTTAATATCCATTGCAAAATAATCAACCAATTTTAAGTTAATAATATTTTCGAGTAATTCAGGATTTGTACCATTAGTGTCGAGTTTTACCAGTAAGCCAATCGATTTAATTTGTATTAAAAAATCAATTAATCCCTTATGCAGGGTAGGTTCACCTCCTGTAATTGTAACCGCATCTAACATATTTTTATTTTCTTTTAAAAAAGAAAATACAAATTCCTCAGGGATTAACCTACATTCTTTTATTTTTTCAGGTATAACAAGCTCCGGGTTATGGCAATACTTACAACGGAAGTTACACCCAGATGTAAATACTATTGAAGAAATTTTGCCCGGATAATCAATCAGGCTGTTTTTTATAAACCCTCCTATTTTCACTTTAACAAATCAATTTTTAAAAGTATTAATTAAAGCATTCTCAATAACAGAAGATTCATTGTTCACTTCATGATTATCATCAAAAAATTCATCCATGACTTTCTCCCTGTAGTCGGGATCTTCTTTGGGTTGAACACTCTTGTCGAACAGGCAACGTTGTTTAAACTCTTCCTGTTTGCCATCATTCCATTGGTCAATTGGCCTAACATAACCTACAATCCTTGAATATACTTCACATTCCGTAATCTTCCCTTCCTCCATACATTTGGGACATTCGGCATATTCGCCATAGATATAACCATGTTCAGGGCAAATACTAAAAGTAGGCGATAAAGTAATATATGGTAACCTGAATGAAGAGGTAATTTTTTTTATTACCTGTTTAACCGATTCAACAGGTAATTGTTTTTCTCCTATAAAAATATGAAAAACTGTACCACCGGTATATTTTGTTTGTAACCCATCCTGTATACGCAATGCTTTAAACAGGTCATCGGTATAGTTTACGGGTAATTGGGTTGAATTCGTATAATAAGGTTTTGCTCCACGTTTAACATTATCTTCGTTAGCAACAATAATATCATTATAATGTTCTTTATCAATTAAAGCGAGCCTGTGAGCAGTTCCTTCAGCCGGTGTTGCTTCAAGGTTATATATATGTCCGGTTTCTTCCTGAAATTCTTCTAATTTATGGCGCATAAAGTCCATTATCCGTTGTGCAAAGTTATACCCTTCATCATCAACAATATTTTTGCCTAAAAAATTAAGACAACATTCGTTCATACCAACAATACCAATAGTTGAAAAATGATTGTTCCAGAATTTTTTATGCCTTTGTTTTAAATGGCGTAAATAAAATCTTGAATAAGGAAATAATCCTTTTTCTGTCAAATTTTCAATCAGTTTTCGTTTTGTTTCAAGGCTGTTTTTTGCCAGTTCCATTAATTTGGATAAACGTTGCAAAAATTCTTCTTCAGATTTTGATTCATAGCCTAAGCGTGGAAGATTAATAGTAACAACCCCAATTGAGCCAGTGAGAGGATTTGCGCCAAAAAGCCCTCCCCCCTTTTTATACAACTCGCGTTTATCCAGGCGAAGGCGGCAGCACATGCTTCTTACATCATCAGGGCTCATATCCGAATTAACAAAATTTGAAAAATAGGGAATGCCATATTTAGCTGTTATTTCCCAAATTTTAGTATATTTTGGGTTGTCCCAGTCAAAATCTTTAGTAATATTATAAGTAGGTATTGGGAAAGAAAAAATCCTGCCATCGGCATCGCCTTCCTCGAGAACTTCGGCAAATGCCTGGTTAAACATATCCATTTCTTTCTGAAATTCTTTATATATTTCATTTTGAAGTTTTCCTCCAATAATTACAGGTTGGTTTTTCATGTGTTCCGGAACCTGCAAATCGATTGTAACATTAGTAAAAGGGGTCTGAAAACCAACACGGGTAGGAATATTTATATTAAAAATGAATTCCTGTAAAGATTGTTTAACCTGGGCATAGTTTAATTTATCGTACCTTATAAATGGTGCAAGATAGGTATCAAAACTTGAAAAAGCTTGCGCCCCTGCAGCTTCGCCTTGCATAGTATAAAAGAAATTTACAATTTGTCCGAGTGCAGTACGAAAATGCTTGGCAGGTTTGCTTTGTACTTTCCCTTCAACACCCCTGAACCCGGAAAGAAGCAAATCTTCCATATCCCAACCTACACAATATACACTTAAAAAACCCAAATCGTGAATATGGAATTTACCAGCTTTGTGGGCTTCTGATATTTCTTTAGAATAAATTTTTTCGAGCCAGTACTGAGAACTTACAATAGTAGCAACATGCTGGTTTAATCCCTGTAAGGAATAAGTTGAATTTGCGCTTTCGCGAACACGCCAGTCTTCCAGGTCGAGATATTTATCAATTAGCCCAACATTTGATATAAGTTCCTTTGTGTTCCGAAGATTTTCGTGTTGGTTCCTGTAAAGAATATAAGCTTTTACAGTTTTAAACAGGCCGTTCTGAAATAAAACCATTTCTACAATATCCTGAATTTGCTCAACAGAAGGTATTTCCTTATTATTAATGTAAATTAACTGTGAAACTACTTCAGCCGAAATGCGTTCTGCTTCTTTTCTGTCAGGTATCCCGGTTGCACGGAGAGCTTTGAAAATGGCAAATGTAATTTTTTCAATATCGAAAGTAACTATCCGGCCATCGCGTTTGCGGATTTTTGTGATTAAAGCTTTTTCTTTAAGTTCCATTATATAAGTATTAAAAGTTACCATTTGGGCAGCTTTTAAAGGTTAAAAACAAACTCAGGCGTAACCACTATTTGCCTTTCACCCGAAAGCTATTTTTTATTTATTAATGGCAGGTCTTCTGACTTACCCATATTTTAGCAACCTTCCCATTGTAACCTCCGAAGCTTTAGCGAAGGAGGAAGAAATTAATTCTTTTTTCTATTATAACCGCCGAAGCATTAGCGAAGGATATTTCCCTCTTCACAGCATTTCTTCTGGTACACAACAGTGGTTCTCAGCTAAAATTTCCCGGTTTAAACCGGACGGGCTTACAGCTGCGGGGACAGTTCCTGACTTCCTGCTTTAGTGAAACCACTTCATGCAAGTCACAGGATTCCCTTTTCATTCCTAATAAGCCGGAAACCATCAATAAGCTACAAGTTTAGGAATTAATAAAGATTAGTAAAAATTGAATTATTAACAGATAACCTGTTTCCCTCTTTTAACTCTCTGAAAACTATGAAAAAAAAGCCTGTTGATAAATCTCAACTTATAAAATTCAACTTTAACAGATTGAAATAATAACCTAAATAT
>JAFGQQ010000510.1 GCA_016935595.1 Bacteroidales bacterium | reverse complement strand
GAGCATATAAATATGGTAATGGGTAATCCTTTAAAAATCCCATTTTCAATAAAAAAAAAACTGAAACATGGAGCATTCATTGATGAGAATAATTTATTTACAGTAATATATAATAATAAACAATATACTATGGCAATAGAAGATTTAATTCTAAAAGGAAAACATAACATTTACAACTCAATGGCTGCTGCCATTGTAGGAAATGTACTGCAAATCAGAAATGAAACAATACGCGAATGCCTTACCGATTTTAAAGGAGTTGAACACAGACTTGAACCGGTTTTAAAAGTACATGGTATTGAATTCATTAACGACTCAAAAGCCACTAACATTAATTCTACCTGGTATGCCTTGGAAAGTATAAATACACCTATTGTTTGGATAGCTGGCGGAATTGATAAAGGGAATGATTATAATGAATTAAAGAATTTGGTAAAGGAGAAAGTTAAAGCAATTATATGTTTGGGAAAAGATAACGCTAAGTTACACGAAGCTTTTGAAAAGATAGTTAATACTATGGTAGATGCAGAATCAATGAAGGAAGCTGTGAAAACTTCTTATTTTCTGGCAAAAAAGGGCGAGACTGTTTTATTATCACCTGCTTGTGCCAGTTTTGATTTATTTGAAAATTATGAAGACAGGGGCTGGCAGTTTAAAGAAGAGGTAAGGAATTTATAGGTTCTTTTTAAAGTATAATTGATATTGAATTGCAGGTATAATGGAAGAATGGAATATTGGAATATTGGAAAAGAATTTTCATAAATACTTAGAAATATTATGGAAAGAAAGAATATAAATAGAGGATTTAAACAATTGCGTGTATGGCAGGATGCTATTGATTTGTATATTCTTACTTGTGAATGTTTAATAAAATCACTGCAAAATAAAATTAAGGAGGGTAACTGGGATGAAAAATTATAATTACTTAAATAGTAATAATTGGAATTGTATAATAAACTCATTTATTCCAATATTCCAATATTCCAGAAAATAATAGATATATCAATTTATATAAACTGTTTACAATTAAAATTAACCAACATGCTTGAAATAATAAGAAAATATTTAAAAGGAGACAGGATTATTTGGATTGTGATCATTGCTTTATCACTTATTTCTTTATTGGCTGTATATAGTTCAACAGGTACTTTAGCTTATAAATACCAGGGAGGCAACACATTCTATTATTTCATGAAGCATACAATCTTCCTATGCATGGGTTTATTTATTGTTTTTATTACTCATTTAATTCCATATAGATATTACTCCTGGTTATCTCAATTGTTTTTAATTATTGCTATTCCTTTATTATTATTTACTTTATTTATGGGTGTTTCATATAATCAGGCAGCCAGATGGGTAACAATACCTGGTTTAGGTTTTACTATCCAAACTTCCGATTTTGCCAAATTAGCAATCATTATGTACCTGGCAAGATTATTATCATTGAAACAAGATAAAGTTGATAACCTGAAAGAAACATTTATGCCTCTTGTAATTCCTGTAATTATAGTATGCGGTTTAATATTACCCGCTAATTTTTCAACTTCAGCAATTCTATTTATTACTTGCTTGACATTAATGTTTATTGGCAGGGTAAAATTTAAATTCATTATGTCGTTTATATTAATAGGAGTTATATGTCTGGCATTATTTGTTGGAGCTGCTTCAATAACTAATTTAGGTGGAAGAATGAGTACCTGGAAAAGCAGGATAGAAAATTATTTCGATCCTGAAGCCGAAGGTAATTTTCAGGCACAGCAAGCCAAAATTGCAATTGTAAATGGTGGTATTTTTGGTAAAGGTCCTGGAAATAGTATGCAAAGAAATTATTTACCAGAACCTTACTCTGATTTTATATATGCTATAATTGTTGAAGAGTATGGCTTGATAGGTGGAGTGGTCGTTTTATTTTTATACCTGTACCTATTATTCAGGGCAGGTGTTATTGTAAGAAAATCAATGCGGTCGTTTCCGGCTTTTTTAGCAATAGGTTTAGCATTGAGTTTAGTTTTTCAGGCCATGGTTAATATGGGTGTTGCGGTGAATATTTTTCCTGTTACCGGGCAAACTCTTCCATTTGTCAGTATGGGTGGAACATCTATGCTTTTTTCAAGTATTGCATTAGGAATTATATTGAGTATTAGCCGAAGCATACAGGAATATGAAATGAAACAACAAGAAATTGATATTGAAAACGATATAAATGCAAAAGCAGCCTAAAATAATAATAAGTGGAGGAGGTACCGGGGGGCATATATTCCCGGCTTTGTCAATTGCTAATGCTTTAAAAGAAGTCAATAGCAATATTGATATTTTATTTGTAGGAGCATTAGGCCGCATTGAAATGGAAAAAGTACCAAATGCTGGTTATAAAATTATTGGTCTGCCTGTTATGGGCTTTAGCAGGAATAATATTATTAAGAATATTACTGTTATTATTAAACTGTTGCAAAGTATTATTAAGGCACTTAAGATAATTAATAAATTTAAACCTGATGCAGTTGTTGGTGTGGGAGGGTATGCCAGCGGTCCTGTTTTAACTGTTGCAAACCGGAAAGGTATTCCTGCACTTATTCAGGAGCAAAATTCGTATGCCGGTATTACAAACAAATTATTAGCAAAAAAAGCAAAAAAAATTTGTGTAGCTTATGATGGGATGGAAAAATATTTTCCAAAAGATAAAATTATTCTTACCGGAAATCCGGTAAGAGAAGATATTATAGGTGTCGTAAATAAAATGGATGAAGCTTTTGACTTTTTTAAACTGGATAAGAATAAAAAAGTAATTCTGGTACTTGGTGGCAGCCTGGGCGCTAAATCAATTAATTATGGAATTCTTGAGAATATTAATGAGTTATTAAATGAAGGACATCAGGTACTCTGGCAAACAGGCAAGTTATATTATGATGAAATAACCGATTTAACAAAAAAATTATCTAAAAAATACTTAAATGTATTTGATTTTATTTCTGAAATGCATTATGCTTATTCTGCTGCTGATTTAATAATATCCCGGGCTGGAGCAGGCACTATTTCTGAGCTATGTATTGTAGGCAAGCCGGTTATTTTGGTTCCTTCTCCAAATGTAGCAGAAGATCATCAAACTAAAAACGCAATGGCATTGGCCAATAAGCAGGCAGCTATTGTAATAAAAGACAATGATGTAAAAGAATTATTAGTGAATAAAACTATTGAAGTTTTAAAAAATGAAGATTTACAAAAAATCCTGGCGGAGAATATATTAAAGTTAGCTTTGCCAGGTTCGTCGAAAATGATCGCTGATGAAATAATTAAATTAATAAAATGCAACTAGAGCAATATAAAAATATGTATTTTATTGGGATAGGCGGGATAGGTATGAGCGCTTTAGCGAGGTATTTTCATCATATGGGGAAAAAGGTTGCCGGATATGACAGAATTTCAACATCCTTAACCGATTTGCTGCAAAACGAAGGCATGCATGTGCATTTTAAAGATAATTTTGAGTTAATTCCCGGTGAATTTAAAAATCCTTCAAATACATTAATAATATATACACCTGCAATTCCGTCTGAACATAACGAATTGATATATTTTAAAAATAATCATTTTTATATATATAAAAGATCAGAAATTTTAGGACTCATAACTCGCGATAAATTTGGAATAGCAATAGCCGGCACACATGGGAAAACTTCTATTTCCACTATGTTATCACATATTTTATTTCAAACAAATGAGAAATGTAATGCATTTTTAGGAGGGATTTCAAAAAATTATAATTCTAATTTTATTTTTTCCGAAATTAGTAACAGGGTGGTTATTGAGGCAGACGAATTCGACCGTTCATTTTTACAGTTGACACCAAAATTTGCTTTAATTACTTCAATGGATGCCGACCACCTTGATATCTACGGAACCCACGAAGAATTAATTAAAACTTACAATCAATTTATTAGCCAAATAAAAAATAATGGGATATTAGTGCATAACAAAAAAATTTATAAAAACATTTACTCAAAAGCAAAAATAAACCGGTATACTTATTCTTTGGATACGCCAGCCGATTTTTACGGAACGAATTTGAGAATTAATAAGGGCAGTTATATTTTCGATTTAGATACTCCATTTAAAGAAATTAAAGACATCGAGCTTCAATTACCCGGTAAACTTAATATTGAAAATGCAATTGGAGCCATAGCTTTATCCTTATTATTAGGTGTGGATGGGGAAAAAATTAAAGTTGCATTGAAAACTTTTAAAGGCGTGCAACGCCGGTTTGATTATCAAATCAATACTCCCGAATTGGTATATATTGATGATTATGCCCATCATCCTGAAGAATTATCATCAACTATCCTGTCTGTAAAAGATATTTATCCCAATAAAAAAATTACAGGAATATTTCAGCCTCATTTATTTTCCCGTACACGGGAT
>JAFGQQ010000509.1 GCA_016935595.1 Bacteroidales bacterium | reverse complement strand
TCTGTAATGTCGAATTTTAATCCTGATGATAAAGAAAATTTTATTATATAAATGATGAATATTGAAAGAAAGCTGTTGACCAAATCTTCACTAGGGCAATTGGTCCAAAAATTAAACCAGGATGGAAAGCATGTATATGCACCTGTCAGAAAGAATGAAATTGTGAATTTTGAGAAAATCTCTGCTTTAAATGAAATGGATAATGATTATATCGTTACGGTTGAGTCAGCAAAATCAATAGTCTTCCCAAGAGTTGAAACACTTTTTAAAATCGAGACCTCAAAAGATATCGTTACTTTAAAGGACAGGGATTTAAGTAAAATTCCCGAAGTGGTTCTGTTGGGCGGACGGCCATGCGATGCAGCCGGATTTGGCGTACTTTCCGATATATTTAAAGATGATTACAAAGATACTATTTTTGAAGAAAGGCTTAATAAAACTACTTTAATAACGATTAGCTGCACAAAATCCGATTACAATTGTTTTTGTGCATCGGTTGGCATAAATCCCGGCGGCACGGAAGGAAGCGATATTTTACTCACTCCTGTAAATGAAAAAGAATATTATGTTGAAGTAATAACAGAAAAAGGAAAAATAATAATAGAAAAATATCCCGGTTTATTTGAATCGCCAAAAGACATTGAAAAAGAAAAGTTTATAGCAGATGTTCCGGTTGCGTTCGACATAAATATAATTAAAGGAAAATTATTTAGCCGTTTCGACGATGATATCTGGATTGAACAATCCTTAAGATGTATTGGTTGCGGAACCTGTGCTTTCGTATGCCCCACATGCGGATGTTTCGATATTCAGGATGATTATGACGGGCACACCGGAAAACGTAAACGAAGCTGGGATTCCTGTGGTTTCGATTTATTTACGTTGCATTCATCGGGGCATAATCCAAGGAGCGTTCAGAGCCAGCGCTGGAGACAACGGGTATTACATAAGTTTGAATATATGCCGCAACAATTTAGTTTATTGGGATGCGTTGGTTGCGGAAGGTGCTCCCGCGCCTGTTCAGCAAACATGAATTTGAAAGAACATTTAATTAATTTAGCAAAGTAATTAAAAATGAGCGGAGAAAACATATATTTACCCTACCTGGTGCGTATCGAAAAAGTTATTGATGAAGCCCCATTTGTTAAGACATTTCGTTTAAAATTTATTGACGAAGAAATCCGGAATAATTTCACTTTTAAAACCGGTCAGTTTGGTGAATATTCTGCAATTGGTGAAGGAGAATCAACTTTTTGCATAGCATCATCACCGACAAGAAAAGAATATATTGAATGTACATTCAGGCAAACGGGAAAAGTAACTTCAGCGCTTGCCATGAAAGGTGAAGGAGACATTATAGGTTTTCGTGGGCCTTATGGCAATCATTTTCCCATTAATGAGTGGAAAGGGAAAAATTTACTATTTATTGCCGGGGGGATTGCTTTACCTCCTATGCGAAGCGTTATTTGGAATTGTTTAGACCTGAGGGATGATTATAAAGATGTAACTATAATATACGGAGCAAGAACAGTATCCGACCTGGTTTATAAGCACGAATTAAAAGAATGGGATGAGCGGAAAGATGTTAAACTTATAACAACTGTTGATCCGGGTGGAGAGACAACTGACTGGAAAGGCGAAGTTGGATTTGTCCCGGCTGTTTTGGAAAAAGTCGCACCTTCAAGTGAAAATACAATTGCCATTGTATGCGGACCACCGATAATGATTAAATATACTTTTCCTGTTTTGGAAAAATTAGGATTTGCTCCTGAAAATATTTATACAACACTTGAAAACCGTATGAAATGTGGATTCGGCAAATGTGGGAGATGCAATGTAGGCCCGATATTTGTCTGCAAAGACGGACCGGTTTTCACTTATGAGCAATTGCAGGCTTTACCGGCTGAGTATTAAAATAGAATTTTGGTAAATCCCGGTAAAGAAAATAAATGAAGTTATATAAATTGTACTTAAGTTGAGATGAAATCTCTAAATAATAGGCCACCGCTATGCGGCTTCAAGTAAAGATAAACGCATGGTATTACAAATAGGTCGCTGCTATGCAGCTTTTGTATGTTTAGAGTCTGTTAAAATAAAAATTTTTTATTAAAGCGAATTTTATTTTTAACTTTATAGCAGCCGCATCACTGCGATCTATTTATAAATAAAGAAACGTCATGAACAGTCAGCCGTGTAACGGTGACCTATAAAAATAAATATTATGGCAAATACATACAGTCAAGTATACCTCCAATTTATTTTTGCAGTAAAAGGAAGGCAAAATCTTATTCATAAAAAATACAACAATGAATTGCAGAAATATATCACAGGTGTGGTTCAAAACAGGAAACAAAAAATGTTAGCAATTAATAATGTCCCCGACCATTTACATATGCTTATAGGATTCGGGACTACCATGTCGATTAGTGATTTTATGGAAGAAGTAAAATCTATAGCATCTAAATTCATTAATGAAAAAGCTTGGATAAAGGGAAAATTCGAATAGCAACCCGGCTATGGGTTTTTTTTTTATTCTCGCTCACAAATCAATAATGTTGCAAAGTATATCATGAACCAACAGGAACATCATAAAAGAAAGACATTCAGAAAAGAATACCTTGAGTTTTTAAAAAAGTTTGAAATTGAATATGACGAAAAATACTTGTTTGATT
>JAFGQQ010000508.1 GCA_016935595.1 Bacteroidales bacterium | reverse complement strand
ATATGATGATGCTATTTGATAAAATTTTTTCAATATTCTAATTTTAGCTTCTCCATCTGGTGTAATAATTTTAAAACTTTTAAGATTTTTAACACATTTCGCATACATGGTTATAAAGCTAATAATACATTTTGATGTATATCCGGTTAATGACTTACATATTTTTTCAAAGGTTTTAAAATGAAATTGTTCATTGAATTCCGGAGTAATGATTATTGGATCGTATCGCCATAATACTTTATTATCTCCAATTTGATTACTCAATTTTTTAAAAACTGAAATAATAAATTCCAAATCAGGCAAATTGGCATCGAATATTTTACCGTATGGATTGACTGTAAAAAGAAAATAATAAGGATAAGATAACTGGTCAATTAATTTAAGATTTTTTAAAAAGTCAGCCGGATTTTTTGTCCAGAAAATAATAAAATCAACAACATCCTTAGAAAGGATTATCTTACTGATTTGCCTGTAATTCATCGGATTACGAACCAGAACAAATCCTTCTCTTAACCGGTTAACAAACCAGTCACCATAAAATGCCGGAATATCAGTTCGCCTGCTGGCACTAATAATCATTAGACTTTCAAAATTTTAACTTTCTCTCCCTGTTTTACAGATCTAAAAATAGTTGCATATCCTTCAATTGGAAGTGAGCTATATATTTTATTTCCGCTTATGGTTTCAAAAATTTCAGCCTTTATACTTATATCAGAAGCGCATATTTGAATTTGCTTCATTTAACAAGACTCTAATTATTTCCCAAAATCAAAGGCAATCCATCATCACCGCTTCCAATTACAATTACCTTTGTGTTTTGCGATTCGGCTAATTTTATGGTTGCTTCAATACCTTTTTCTTTTAAAATTTTGTCAGTTAAGCTGGCACTAACAATTCTATTGGCAGTGGCTTTACCCTCTGCTTCGATTTTCTGTCTTTGTGCTTCTTTTCTTGCCCTTTCAAGTTTAAATTCATATTCTAACGCTAATTGCTCTTGTTTTAATTTGCTTTCAATTGCTGTTTTAATTGTTTCCGGAAGAATAATTGATCGGATAAGAACTTTATTTAATTGAATATGCTTTAAATCAAGAATTTTTTTTGTTTCAATATAAATCTCATCCTGTATAACATCTCTCTTAGTTGAATATATTTCTTCGGGAGTATATCGCCCAATTACACTTCTAGCCGCAGATCGTAATGAAGGTATTAATACAGTATTTGAATAATTCACACCTACTTTTTGGTGAAGCAAACCAAGCTGATCTGCCATAGGTAAAAACCAGGCTGAAACATCAACTAATATTTCTAATCCATTGGAAGAAAGTACTCTCATTTCTTCAGCTCTTTCTTGTTGTAATAATGAATACACATGCATTTTGTTCCAGGGAGCAATGATATGAAAACCTTCTCCAAACGATTTATCAACATCAAGTCCGCCACCAAATGTTCTAAATATTACTCCACGATGTCCTGCATCTATCGTAACTGTCATTCTATTACCAAAAATTAAAAGAATAATAAAAATTATTATGCCAATAACTATTAAAGTTGTCGTTGATTTTTTCATTTGTTTAAATTTTAATTAATAATTATATAATACATGTAAAATTACAAGAAAATAAACAGATAAAAAGCTAAAATAATTTTATTTATGTTAATAAATTTTTCTTTGAGAACACTGGAATTCAAAATGATATTCAAAAACATTATATGATTTTAATAAAAATTTAATAACCAGTGCTTTAAATAAGGTATTAGTAAAAACATTCAATCATTAATACACACTTATTAACATACTAAAAAAAAATACAAGCCCGTACTGTTTATAAGTTATGTACTAAAAATCTTGTAATAGATTGATTTTAAAGTATATTTAAAACCTTTAACCATGAATACCCCTGTTTACAATGGATAGAAATAAATTTAGTACTTTAATTAATTTATTAGACGATCCTGATAGATTTGTATATCAGGAGGTTTCGAAAAATTTAGTAAATCTGGGCGAGGATATAATACCGGATTTAGAAAAATCGTGGGAAAATTCAATTAATGATATTGTTCAGAAAAGAATTCAGAAAATTATCAAACAAATTCATTTTGAGGGAATTAAGACTGAATTTGTAAAATGGATGAATAGTGACGAGCAGGATATTATTGAAGGCGCATTTTGGATTGCAAAATACCATTATCCTGATATAAGATTACTTGAAATAAAATATTTTTTAGAAGATATTGCTAAAAAAATATGGTTAGAGATAGATTATAAAAATACTGCCCTGGAAAAAGTAAAAATTATTAATTATTTTATTTATAAAGAATTCAAGTTTATTGGAAATATTGAAGAACCAAAATCACCTTCCAACTATCATATTAATGAAGTAATTGAAAGACGAAAAGGAAGTCCTATACTATTAGCTATAATATATTTATGGATTGCAAACAGGTTAAATCTTCCTGTTTTTGGTGTTAACCTGCCTTATAATACAATATTAACCTATATGAAAGATCCTCTCCTAAATTTTCAAAATAATCAAAACTACCAGGTTAAGTTTTATATCAATCCATATAACCAGGGGACTATTATCCATAAAAAGGAAATTGATAACTTTCTTGAAAAAATTGATTTACCAAAACATGATAAATTCTATGCACCTTGCACTAATGTTGAAATAATAGGAACTTTACTAAATGAACTAGTATTTATTTATAAAAAGACTGATAACTTTGAAAGACTAAATCATTTAAAAATGCTGGTTGAACTCACCAATAGTGAAATTTAGTTGTATATCTACTTTACAAATATCTTAAAATTTATAATTTTCGTTTTTTGAAGTAAATATTGAACACCCACCCAAATAACACCTAAACCATATTTTACACTTCTTTTAAAATTTATTGAAGAAGCTTCGGCAAAATATTTTGTTGGACAAGTAATTTCGGCAATTTGATAACCTTCATAAAAAATTTGTGCTATCATTTGGTTATCAAAAACAAAATCGTCAGAATTTACTTGATAATTAATGCTTTTTAGCACTTTATTTGAGAATGCTCGATAACCGGTATGGTACTCAGATAATTTCTGGTTCATTAAAATGTTTTGAATCAATGTTAAAATCCTGTTTGCCAGATATTTATACCAGGGCATCCCTCCTTTTAATGCTCCCTTTCCTAAAATCCTTGATCCAAGTACTACTTCGTAAACACCATTAGCAATAAGATAGGCCATAGAATGTATTAAATACGGAGTATATTGATAATCAGGATGAAGCATAATTATAATATCAGAACCTAATTCAAGAGCTTTATTATAGCAGCTTTTCTGATTGCCTCCATATCCTTTATTTTCTTCGTGACGTATTATATGCTCAATACCGAGCTTTTCAGCAACTTTAATTGTATTATCGCTGCTTTTGTCATCAACCAGAATCACATTATCAACAATATCAAAAGGTATTTCGTAATAGGTTTGTTCTAATGTTTTTTCAGCATTATATGCGGGTAAAACTACTGTTATAGTTTTATTCTCTATCATTTAATTTATATTTAATAGCGTAAAAATACTTTTTATTTTTTTCTATGGAAAAAAACATACCCTCCCCTCTCATATAATTTATCCAAATCAGGATAATTCAATTTATAAAATGCTTCCTTCTTATTTCGAACCACAAAATATACATCCTTATCAATATCTCCGGTTAATAACCATTTCTTATCATAGGAATTCAAATTTAAAGGTTTTTTCTTTCTTGTATAGAAATATTTTGCATAGCTTTTCATATCAAGGGTTTCGACATAACAATCTTTATCTTGAAGACTCTTATAAAATTCAATTGCAGCGTTTTGGGTATACTTCTCAATTCTCGGTGTATAAAAAAGTAATATGAAAGAAGTATAAATAATAATACCGGAAAATAAAAGTGAAATTAAGAATTTATATAAACCTTTAATCCTAATGATTATTGCAGAAATTAATATAATTAACCAAAATATCCCAATTATCCATTCAAAACCTTTCCAATTTACTTCGGTCATTATATTTCCAATTGTAAACCTATCGGTTACCCAATTGTTTTCGATTATGTTAATTTTGAATCTTTCAAAAAATGCTAAAAATATAGCTGCTAAGGCATATAAAATTCCAATTATTCTGACAGAAAAAATGATCCATGTATTTATCTTGCGTTCCCGGTATATAATGTTATATATAGCATAAACTGCCAAATAGGTTAGGGGAAAATAACACATCGAAGAATAATGCACAATCTTGGTTTTTACAATTGTAAATAATAATAATACAACCCAAAAAAGTATAATCATTAATAACTTAAAATTCTTTTGAATAATATTATCATTACTCCCTTTTAAAAATCCTTTAATTGCAAAAATTGAAGCAGGAAAAACGCCTATTAATAAAACAATAAAATGATAAAATAGAAATCCACTATGTCCGGCATCCTTTGTACTTAACAACCTGATCTGGTATTCAATAAAATCCTGAATAATCTGGTAATTCCCATTAAATATTTGTAAAAAGAACCAGAATCCTCCGGAAATAATAAAAACTAAAAAAAAGATAAAAATATCAAGTACCGATGTATTTATTCTGAAACGTTTTATAATAAAATAGATAAAAGCTGTTAAACCGAATATTAAAAAAGCTACCGGCCCTTTTGTTAATACAGCTAATCCTATAAACAAAGCCGAAAGTATGATATTAAGTTTCCTTCGCTCATTTTTTTCAATATAATTGAAAGCAAAAAAAATGGATAAAAATATAAACAGGTTAAACCAGGGATCAATTATTCCGGATTTAAAATATAAAAAAGGTAAAAACGATCCGGTATAAATCAAAATCCATAATAAGCCAAAATTCCTGTTGTATAGTTTCTTCCCGATATTATACAAAATTAACAGTGTTACTATTCCGCATATTGCATTAGGAAAACGAGCAGCAAACTCATTTATCCCGAATATTTTCATTGACAATACCTGCATCCATATAAATAAAGGGGGTTTTTCCCAAAACGGCAAATAATTTATTTGAACCGTTAAATAATCCTTTGTTACAATCATTTCCCTGGCCGATTCGGCAAAATTAATTTCATCCCAGTCAAATAAATGAAGACGGCCTATAAAAGGTATAAATAACAAGGCTGCAATAATTGCAATAATAACCTGGGTATATAAATCATTTTTGTCTATCCGCATCTTTCAAATTTAATAATTTTACAAATGGTTTATCGATCCATGGTTTATTAATATCATTAATATATATGTATAAAAAAGTTGCTGAAATCATACCAATCAATGAACCTGCCCAAACATCAATTAAAAAATGCTGCGATAAATAAATACGCGAATATCCAACTAGTATTGCCATTAAAAAGCCAGCAACTTTCGTAAAATTATTCTTTGATAAAAAAATTAAAATTAGAAAAAAAGCAAAAACTGTAGCGGAATGACCACTTGGAAAACTGAACGACTTGAGTATTTTCACACCTTCAACCAAATGCAAATCATACATATCCTTGAAATAAATTGCAGGTCTTTCAATTCCTGGAAAAATTATCCTTTTAAATAGCTGGACAAAGAAGCCCGAAACCAGGTAAGGTAAAATAATCAGTAAAAAATAACGAAACCTTATAAATAACAAAGCAACTGCAATAAATACAATAAAAATCCCATCACCCAGGTATGTCAGGTATTTGAAAAAGAAATCAAAAAATGAAGAATGAAATTGATTGAAATAAAGATGAACATCGAATTTCGAATAGGTTAGAAAAATATATAAGCAAAATATGCTGATAATAAAATATATATAAAAGATTAATTTATTATCTCTCAATAATTTTATCATATATTAATAAAAATTTTACGAACTTAAATAAAATATTTATTT
>JAFGQQ010000094.1 GCA_016935595.1 Bacteroidales bacterium | reverse complement strand
GTAATATCCATTAAAGGATTATCCTGGTTTGGAGTTGAAGAAACCACCAATTTATCACCAGTATCAATCAGCCACGCCCAACCTGAACCAAACCTGTTGGCAGCGGCTGAATTAAACTCAGATTTGAATTTTTCAAAACTTCCAAAACTACTTTCAATGCCTTCCAGCAATTTACCTGATGGCATGCCACCTCCTTTGGGTGATAAAATCTTCCAAAATAAATTGTGATTATAATAACCACCGCCATTATTTCTTACAGCCAATGGGTATTTGGAAATGTTTCTTAAAATTTCTTCAATAGTCATACCCTCTAAATCAGTGCCTTTAATTGCATCATTTAGCTTTGCAGTATAGGCTCCGTGATGCCTGGTATGATGTATTTCCATTGTTAAAGCATCTATATAAGGTTCTAAGGCATTGTACGAATATTTTAATTTAGGTAATTCAAAAGTCATAATAATATATTTTTATAGTTAAACATTTATTTAAGAGTTAAACAAATAAATTTGACTTTTGTTTAGAATAATTCTAAATAATTTTAAAGTTATTAAAAATCATTAAAGAAAGGGGAAATAAAAAAGCGGCTTGAAAGGCCGCTTCTTGTAAAATAAAATAATTACCGATTTATCTGATTATTAATTTTCCTGAATTTAATATATCTTTATTTTTAATGACATATACATATGCCCCACTCTTTAAATTTTCGACCGATATAAAATTCATGTCAGATGAAATTTGATTTCTTATCACACTTTTTCCGGTAATATCAAAAATTTCAATATTATAAATTCCTGAAGGAATATTTTCAAAGTGAATTGTTTTAGATAATAAATTATGATAAATAAATAATTCATTACCACTAATATTATTTTCTGCAATAGATTCGGGTGGATCAATATGACCACCGCCTAATATCAGATCAACATATCCAACCAAATCTTCACTTCCCACACTTACATCTATTATCTCAGGAATTGATACTAAGTACCATTTAACATTGTATATAAGTGAATCGCCTGCTGGTATTGTTTTGTATTCACTTTGGTTTTCAATTTCAATGTAAACACGATCACCATTTAACCACAGTTCTATCTCAGCTTCTCCTGGAGCCTGGTTATTTGCCGGCACATCATCGAATTCTTTAATAAAAAGTATGTTATCATTATTTGCATGAGCAAACCAACCATAGGAGCCATCACTAAAGAACTTATTATTTGCATTGTCGTTAGTACTATACTCATACCATGCTACTCCATCTATAATTTCAACAGAACTTGCTAAGACTCCTGTTACACTACCATCACCCATAGGGAAAAAAGTGATTCCCCCTGCAGGCACACGCGTTACTTCCCATGCTGCTTTCTCTGTCTCGCTTGTACCCTTATTAATTATTCTATACTCTATAGAAATATAATTATCTCCATCGTTGGCATAATATATTTTTTTAAACACGAGGTTAAAGTCGTTGTCTTCATCACTTTCTAAAACTATTTTATTATCAACTATACTCACGGAATAAGGATCGCTATCCAATGTTGTTGAAGGAGGCCAGCCCCATTCACTCTGAGGGGAGTGCCAAAGTATTGAACCGGTTAAATAGTCAGTACTATAATCAGTCATTAATATTTCATTATCATTATACATAAATGATGTAATCCTGCCTCCAAAACCTGCATCAACTTCAAAATATATATCGGTTAGCTGTAAAAAATATAAATCCCCATCATTTCCCGGAACAATGGTTTGTGAATGTATTGAAAAAGTATAAAAAGTTACTATACAAGAACTTAAAAATAAACATTTCTCCAATCTTTTCATTTTACTAAAATTTAATTTAACAATATAGAATGTAAATATACTTAATTATACTTTTTAAAAATATTTATAACTCGAATTACTGAATGTTATCCTAATTTTAAAGACCAATTAAAAATTAATTTCCCCTGATAAAATGCTTATTTTTTTATAATATTTAACCATTCTATTTATGAATAATTTTTTTGCTATGTAACAATTTATAAATCACTAAATTATTTTTTTTTCATTTTTTATTTTGATATTTGAAAAATTATACTACTTTTGTAGTGTATTAGTAAAATAGAACACTAAATATATCTATTATGATCAATATTGAGAATTTAAAATTCGGATACCGAAAAAATAAATTGCTTTTCGATGATTTAAATTTATATATGACTTCGGGAAGAGTTTATGGGTTATTGGGGAAAAATGGTGCCGGAAAAACCACGCTTTTAAAAATCATTTCAGGATTATTATATCCCCAATCTGGTAAATGCTTGGTTTATGATAAAGCTTCGAGTAAAAGAATACCCGAAATATTGCAGGAAATATATATGATACCTGAAGAATTTCAATTGCCTCCGGTTACTATTGAGAAATATACCAAAATAAACGGAACATTTTATAAAAACTTTTCTTTTAATGAAATGGAAAAGTTAATCAAAGAATTTGAACTTCCTAATAATGAAAAATTGTCTAATTTATCGTACGGACAAAAAAAGAAGTTTCTTATTGCTTTTGGAATTGCCACAAATGCCAAAATATTAATTTTAGATGAACCAACAAACGGCTTGGATATTCCTTCAAAGACACAATTCAGAAGAATCATTGCGTCTTCATTAGTTGACGAAAGATGTTTTATAATATCAACTCATCAGGTTAGAGACCTGGAAAGCATACTCGATACCATTCTTATTATTGAGGAAGGTAAAATCATTTTTAATTATCCTGTTGAAAAAATATCCCAGAACCTGGAGTTTAAATTAGTAAAAGATGAAAAACATTCGGAAGATATTATTTATTATGAGGAAAGCATAGGTGGTAAAATGGCAATACTTAAAAATAATAAGCAGGAAGGAGAAACAAAAATTGAACTGGAAATTTTATTTAATGCCGTTTTATCGAAACCTGAACTATTTAATGAATACTTAAAATAAAAAAAATGGAAAACAATATATTTAGCTTAAATCGCTTGGTTAAACTATTTAAAAGGCAAATAATGCTGTATAAATCGAGTACTTATATTGCAATTGGAGCTATTTCCGGCGCTTTATTAATAATTTTCTTTTTAATGGCATTTGGAGAACGTAATTGTACGTATGAAAGTCAGGCAGGATTATTTTTCCCGGTTTTCTTCATCTGCGGTTACATTTTTGCCAGTCGCTCGTTTGGGGAAATAAACGATTATCGCACGGGTTATTTATACCTCACCCTGCCAGTATCGAATATTGAAAAGTTATTTGTAGGCTGGTTTAATTCATCAATTCTATATTCAATTGTTGGTGTCATCATATTTATAATTATTAGCACTTTGGCAAATATACTGGCAGCTTTAACTTTTAATTTTGAATTTACATGGTTCGACTATAAATTTAAAGTAATTCTTATATCGTGTGCTGTATATATTGTCACACAATCTATTTTTATTTTGGGTGGCATATATTTTAAAAAGCAGGAATTTCTTAAAACCTTATTAACAATAATTATTTTTTTTATGGCTATTGGTTTAATAAGCGGAATATTAGGCTGGGGAATAGTTGGTGATTTTCAAATACAGAGCATGGACTTTCAGGATGAAGATTTTTCTGAGAACTTTAAAGAATTTGTATCAGGAACATTCGTGGAAATAGTCAAAATATTATTCTGGTACGGAATGTTTCCTTTCTTCCTAATTGTATCGTATTTTAAATTAAAAGAAACAGAGGTTTAGTCATGGAATTTAAAAATAATCAGGCTATATATATCCAAATTGCCGATTACATGTGCGAACATGTTTTACTGGGAAAATGGAAAGAAGGCGAAAGAATTCCTTCGGTAAGGGAAATTGCTGTTGATCTGGAAGTTAATCCGAATACTGTAATGCGTACTTTTAACTATTTACAGGAAAAAGAAATTATTTATAATAAAAGAGGGATTGGATATTTTGTTACCGACAAAGGATATAATAAAGCACTTGAATATAAGAGATCAGAATTTCTTAAATCAGATATTCCCCTGTTTTTTAAAAATCTGAATTTATTGAATATGGACATTAAAGAAGTGATTAAAATTTATAATGAAACGAATAAAATATAAAAATCAATAATTATGAAAACTAGTACAAAAATTTTGTTAGGTGGTTTGGCAGTTATATTGTTTATTATTGTAATCTTTTTATTTATGTTAAGAAAAAGCATATATGACGACTATGATTATATTGAAGGAAATAAAGTGACAGTTGAAGAAATGCGCGAACTTGATTATTTTCATTCAATTGAGGCCAGATCGAATGTAAATGTTTTTATAAAGCAAGATACTATACAAAGTGTGAAAGTGATTGCAGATGAAAATATTATAAATAATATTAATACAATTGTAAGCAACGGAATTTTAAGGATTAATACAACTGAAAGGATAAAACGGGCTAAAAAACGTGATGTATATGTAACTCTTGATAGTATTAATTTTATTTATAGCTCGAACGGAGCAAATATTAAAAGTGAAGACACTATTGTTTTAAATACAATAAATTTTGATGTGGCTAAAGGCGGAAAAATAACAATAACTTTGATTTCAAATTTTTTAAATGCAGAAATATATTCTGGAGGTACAATAAGAGTAGAAGGCTCTTGTGAAAAATGCTATTTTGATTTACAAGCCGGATCGATTGTTGATGCGGAAGACCTGAAAATTGATAAATTGGATGTTGAAGCAGCAGCCGGATCGATTGTAAATCTGGGAGATGTTAAATTAATAGATGTAAAAGCAAGCAGTGGAAGTATTATCAATTACAGAAATGGAACACATTTTGAGAATGTTGATTTGGAATCGGGGGCAAGATTGGTAAAAAGGTAATAGATGTAAGGTAAAAAATAGTAGAAGAAAATCTCAATTAAACATTTTTATAGTATTAAAATAATTCACTAAATTTGCATGCCAAATGGTGGATGTAGCTCAGCTGGTGCCGAAAAATATAAAATCAGAGATTTTAATAATTTTTCGAGCATCCTCGAAAATCAATCGAAATTAGAAATTTCGTGATTTTCGGGATTAGAGCGCCAGATTGTGGTTCTACATAGAATTCATAAATTATATGGTGGATGTAGCTCAGTTGGTTAGAGCGCCAGATTGTGGTTCTG
>JAFGQQ010000093.1 GCA_016935595.1 Bacteroidales bacterium | reverse complement strand
CAAAAGAAATATCCCGGGAAAAGAATTACTATTATTGAAAAAGAAAGTGAAGTGGCTATGCACAGCAGCGGTAGGAACAGCGGTGTATTGCATGCCGGATTTTACTATTCAGCAGATTCACTAAAAGCTAAATTTTGTAAAGCTGGTTGCAAAATGCTAACCGATTATTGTGAAGAAAATAACTTACAAATTAACAAATGCGGTAAATTAGTAGTGGCAAAAAATGAATCAGAGTTAGCTTCATTATTTGAACTTGAAAAAAGAGGGAAAAAAAATAAAGTCGATGTTAAAATAATAAACGTTAAAGAACTTATTGAAATTGAACCCAATGCCAAAACACATAATTATGCTTTATACTCTCCCACAACTGCCACGGTTGACCCTGTAGAAGTTTGTTTTGCTATTATGAGAGAGATTACTGAACAAGGTGTTAAAATAAATTTTAATGAATCCTACAAAAGTACTTTAAACTATAATGTTATTATTACTAACAACAATAATCTTTATCAGGCTGGGATTATTATTAATACTGCAGGGCTTTATGCTGATAAAATTGCCAAAGACTTTGGCTTCTCAGAAAATTATACTATAATTCCGTTTAAAGGAATTTATTTAAAGTATACTTTATCAGATAAACCTGTTAATATTAATGTATACCCGGTACCTAATTTAAAAAATCCGTTTTTAGGCGTTCATTTTACTGTAACCGTTGATGGAACTGTAAAAATTGGGCCTACATCCATTCCTGCTTTTTGGCGCGAAAATTATAATGGCATTGACCATTTTAAAGGAATTGAATTATTTTCAATTTTAGGATGGGAATCTAAACTGTTTTTAACAAATGCGTTTGGTTTTCGAAGTCTGGCAATGGATGAAGTAAAAAAATATAACAAAAAATATTTTGTTACCCTTGCATCCGGTCTTGTGAAAAATCTGGATAGTAAAGGTTTTAACGAATGGACAAAACCTGGCATAAGGGCTCAATTATTGGATAAAAGAAATATGGAACTGGTGCAGGATTTCGTTATAGAAGCAGATAAAAAATCTATCCATGTCCTTAACTCCGTATCGCCTGCATTTACATCATGTTTCCCTTTTGCCGAATATGTAGTCGACAATTATATTAAACCAGTAGTGCGGGTTGAATAATTTTATCTGATTTATACTGTTATTCATAGCGGAGTTGAAGTATGATAATATATATTAAATGATTTGAATAAGGGAAATATTATAATAAAACGTCCATTTTCGTACAAATAATTATTCTTTTTGACCGTTTTTTAATTATTTTAAATCTTAAAATATTTTACAAGGCATTGAAATATAATATTTTATATATTTTGGTATAACGGTTGTGTATATCTTTTCCTTTTGTTAAAACTACTTTATGAAAAAACCATTACTCTTATTTATTTTACTTCAACTAGTAAGTTATTCTTATGTTATATGTAATACTGCATTATCGGAACCAAAAAAAATTTATGTTACAAAAAAAATTGAAGGTAATCCCCCGGAAATTGATGGTTTAGTAAATGAGGCAGTTTGGGATAATATTGAATGGTCGAACGGTTTTAAACAAACTGCTCCATTTGAAAATATTGAACCAAGTCAGAAAACCAGTTTTAAAATATTGTATGATGAGAATAATTTATTTATAGCCATTAAAGCATTTGATGCATATCCCGATAGTATAGAAAAGAGATTAACCAGAAGAGATGAGGAAAGTGGTGATAAAGTTGGAATAGGACTTGATACCTATCATGATTTGCGAACTGCTTTTATATTTATTGTAAATGCTTCAGGGGTAAAAAGCGATGCGATTGTAACAGAAGATGGTGGTAATTGGGATTATAGCTGGGATCCGATTTGGTTTGTTAAAACCTCAATTAATGCTGAAGGTTGGGTTGCCGAGATAAAAATTCCATTATCACAATTGCGATTTGGCAAACAAGATGTTTATTTATGGGGGCTAAATATAGGAAGGACATTATTTAGAAAAAGTGAAGAATCTTTATGGCAGTTTATTTCACCAAAAGCTGCTGGTTGGGTTAGTTTATTTGGAGAGTTGCAAGGAATAAAAGGTATTAAACCACATAAACAAAAAGACATTGTACCTTATATTGTTAGCAATTTCGAAAAATATGAAAAAGAAGATGGAAATCCTTTTGCTCCCGGTAAGGAATGGCATTTAAACGGTGGCCTTGACGGTAAATTTGGCGTAACAAATGACTTTACCCTTGATTTCACAATTAATCCTGATTTTGGACAAGTTGAAGCTGATCCTTCAGAAGTGAACCTATCCACTTTTGAAACACGTTTTGAAGAAAAGCGGCCTTTCTTTATTGAAGGTAGAAATATTCTAAATTTTGGATTAACTCCTGGAGATAGCCCATTATCAGGCGATAATATTTTTTATTCCAGAAGAATAGGCAGGCAACCACAGTATTCGCCTGAATATGATGATAGTTATGAATTCATGGATATTCCCTCATATACAACAATATTAGGGGCATTTAAATTAACCGGAAAAACAAAAGATGGGTGGTCGGTTGGAGTATTGGAAAGTGTTACTCAAAATGAAAAAGCAGTTATTAAAGATACAATTTCAGGAACAACCCGACATGAAAAT
>JAFGQQ010000092.1 GCA_016935595.1 Bacteroidales bacterium | reverse complement strand
TCTACTAGCTCGGGAACATTGTAATTTTTAATAAAAGTATTATAAAATTGCGGATCTTTTTGTGGTAAAACAAAAGGCTTGTATGTTTTTCCGTTTTCGTCAAAATAACAAATAAAAGGTCTTGAACACAAGTCATCTATTCTTTTGCTGCTAAAAACAAACCATCTTCCATTTTTCGACCAGGTATGATAACTGTCTACTGCATTGCTGTTAAATGCGAAAGGTAAATATTCTTTTGTCTCGAGATTCATTATGTATAATTCACTGGTTTTATTATAAATTGTAAAATATCCGTGAGTAGCGAGGCAAAATATAATGTATTTACCATCGGGTGATATTCTGGGATAAGATATGCTTTTACCTGCTTCTGAGGCAAGCAAGACTGTATCTACTTCGCCCCATTCATTAGTATGTGTATTATATGAAATTTTTAAAAGATCATACTTTACTTCATTATACTTTAGAGTATCATTCATTTCAGGAGCGCTGCAATAATATAAATATTTACCATCTGGCGACCAGGTCGGAAGTGTTTCCCTGTTTTTAGTAGATATTTTTGGAGATGTTGTTATGGTGTTAGTTTTAATATTATATACAATTAAATCAGAGGCTCTGTCAAAAACTTCATTTCTCTCTTCTACTGCATGGAACCATTGTTTTACTATATTAACTGAAAATGCAATATGTTCACCATCGGGATGCCAGTAAGGATATGCTCCTGCAGTCATTGTATAAGGTGTTTTTGAATTGATTTTAAAAATTGAGTCATTAAGAGAAATAACAGTACCTGAAAAATCTCCTCTCATATGAAACATCATCATGTTAGGATTGTTATTGCAAAATGAATGGCAATTCATACAATTATCATTGGTGTTTCTGTTTAACATAATTGGCGTTTCATCGAAATTAGTTAGGTTACGCTGGTATATTCCCATTTTTTTCCATAATACATATCCAACATTTATAATGCGGTATACTAAATATTCATCTATATCATATTCTGCAACTTTTAAGGTTAAAGGTTTATATTTAATCCAATTTTCGTTTTTTTCTTTTAGATAAACCAGAATTGATATTTCCTTACCCTTGTTTTGTGTTAATAATTCCCGCCAATCTTTTTGATTGATTTTTATTAATTTTGAATTTGATTTAATCTTCAGAGTTTTACCTTTTTCGGAACTAATCGAAACAATATATTTTTTAGCTTTATCATTTATAATAAAATTTAAAGGAGCAATATTAGGAGGGATGGTTACTTCATTATAATCCGGAAAAATATCAGGTAACTTTTCAGTTTCCTTGTATTGGTTTTCTTCAGGTATATTAATACATGAGTAAATAAAACAAAAAGAAAAAACTATAAATCCCTTAAAAATTATTAAAATTAGGTTTTTCATTTAATTGTAATCTTTTTATTAGTCGTTACAGGACTAATGTAGTGAATATAATACCAATAGGTATTGCCAAATTTTTCTTCCAGTTCATCATGGGCATTAGTTTTATCTCCTTTATTTTTTTGTAAAACAGATAAATATTCATTAAAATCGTTCAGAATTTCTTTGCTAATTTTAATGTTCTCTAAAGTCTTACCTGATTTCTGAAGTTCGTATAAATAGATTATTAGAGCTTCTTCATATATTTTAGGGATAGATTGATAATGAAAATTTTTGCCATAATGAAAATACTTCATAAAGGTCACAAGGTCGTTATTTAATAAGCAATAAGCCATTAAATATTCAAATGCCATTTTATTATTATTTTTATTTTCTAATATCCTTATTAAATCATATTGAGGTGTTTGTCTATCAACAATAAAATCTACTGTAGGCATTATTTCCCTTTTTTCTTTCACTAAACTATTAATTTCAGAGATACTAATATTATTTAAATATTTTTCAAATTTTATAGCTTTTTTTCTCTGAAAAGGATAGTATTTTAATTCGTTAATGTAAAGTTTTGCTGATTGAAATTTATCGGCAATAATATTTGAGATGATTAATTGTTCAATTATTTGAGGTGAATTTTCAATTTGAGATATAGCTTCATTTCCCCAATGAATTGCTTCATTAATATGGCCTAAATCAATACATAGCAGAGTGGTGGGCAGTAAAGTCTCTCTAACCATAAATCTTCCTAAAAATAAACCATCAATACCCCAGATTTGAGGAATGTCAAACATGTTTTGATTTAATTTTCCTGTATTGTATAAAGCTCTATTAAAATGGAACACAATAAGTCTGTCTTCCAATTGATTTTTAATTGTTAAATCAATAACCTTTTCCCAATTGCCATTATATGAATTATAATCAACCAGAATTTTAAGCTTTTGATTTTTATCAAACGTAAAATAAACAATTGCTAAAAAGGATACTATAATCAATACATATTGAATTATTTGTCCAATAAATAGTTTATTTTGCCTTGAAATACCCCATTTATGTATTTGAATAAATTGAACAATTTTGGAAATAATTAGTGCAACCGGTAAATAGAAATAAAAGCAATATATCAACAGGTTAGGTTTATAATAAAAGTAATACGGAATAAATTTAATATAAGCATCTTTAAAGTTTATTAAAAATATCAATTTTGATGAGGCATATGGTATTAATGCAGATATAAAAAGGATGATTAAAATATGAATAATTGATTTTTTCTTTTTTTCGAAAATTAGATAAATAATATGCGATAATGAAAAAATAAGAAAAGCTAAACCGCCTAAAAGATAGTAAATTATGCAGTATATAATAGGAATAGAAATTATGTGGAAAATAGAATTGGTATGCTTTTTAAATAAAATAATTTGAATATAGAAAAGTGATAAAAGAAATAAAATCGTTATAATAAATACTAGGTGAAATGAATAATTTGCTTGCAGTCCAGCGATTAAAATCCCAGGTAGATACTTAAATAAATAATAGGTGGTATTTTCATTATTTATAATTATCTGGCCAGTAATGGTATTAATCAGATAAATATATCCAGTAAAAATTATTGCTCCAATAATTAAAAATTGATTGAATTGGAATAAAAACAACGATAAATATTCAGCTATTCCACCTGGATAGCTTAAATATTCAAATAAAAAATATTTACTATATGAGAAACCCAGTTGCTGGTAATGAAATATTAATTTTGGATTAATTAATAATAGTATATAAAGGAAATAAAGAATATAATATATGACTGAGAATATGAAGGAAGTCCTTTTTTTCATTTTTTAACTAAATAGAATGAAATTATAAATACAATATAGTAAATTATTAGAAATTAAATTTCATGATCACAAATTTATAAATTGTGTATTTTTAAACATTAAACTAAAATATATATTTTTATCAAATTCATTATTAAATTAATCAGTATGGCAAGGATTAAATATGAAGAATTTTATATGAATCTGAATCTTAATGTCAGAGGTTTGGCGCAATCGGCAACATTAGCCATAAACGAAAAAAGTAATAATTTATTGAATGAGGGTAGGGAAGTATTTAAGTTAGGTTTAGGGCAATCTCCATTTCCGGTACCCGAATGTGTTGTGGAAGCATTAAGACAAAATGCACATGAAAAAGATTATTTGCCTGTAAAAGGTTTACAGAAGTTACGCGAAACCATTGCAGATTTTAATAAAAGAGTTCATAAAGTTGATTCATCCCCAGAAAATATAATAATTGGACCAGGCTCAAAAGAATTAATTTTTATTTTACAATTAGTTTATTACGGCGATTTGATTATTCCCACACCTAGTTGGGTGTCATATTCTCCACAGGCAAGGATTATTGGAAGAAATGTACAATGGATTCCCACTACTCCTGACAATGATTGGCGTTTAAGTCCGGAAAAGTTGGAATTAATTTGTCGTGTTGATCCAAATCGGCCGCGTATAGCAATTTTAAATTATCCTTCAAATCCCACAGGGTGCACCTACCCGCTTGAGAGATTAAAATTATTGGCTCAGGTTGCCCGTAAATACAGGGTAGTATTGATATCTGATGAAATATATGGATTATTGCATCATAATAACCAGCATGTTTCCATTGCCAGGTTTTATCCTGAAGGAACAGTCATTAGTTCAGGTTTGAGTAAATGGTGTGGAGCAGGAGGGTGGAGGTTAGGTTGTTTTACATTTCCTCAAAATTTATCTTGGCTGCTCGATGCAATGGCAATTGTAGCGAGCGAAACTTTTACCTCAACATCGGCACCTATACAGTATGCAGCAATAAGGGCATTTGAAGGAGGAGAAGAAATTGACCAATATCTATATCAAACAAGACGAATTTTAAAAGGTATAGCAAAATATATGGTAACAAAGCTTAGGGAAGTAAATATTCAGGTTCCTATGCCACAAGGGGCATTTTATTTATTTATCGATTTTGGCTTTTATAAAGATAAACTTCAAAATAAAGGTATTTTTACCTCTGTTGAACT
>JAFGQQ010000507.1 GCA_016935595.1 Bacteroidales bacterium | reverse complement strand
ATCCATAATAAGCAATATAAATATAGCAAATTACAGGAACAAAAAACGAGTAATGGTAACCATTTAATGAATCAGCAATTAGCCCTTGAATAAATGGTATTAATGCACCCCCCAAAATCATCATTACCAATAATGAAGAACCCTGGCTGGTATGCCTGCCTAAATTGCTTATTGCTAAAGTAAATATATTTGACCACATTATAGAATTAAACAGCCCAATTCCAATAACAGACCAAACAGCAAGCATTCCATTGGTAACAATGGTAAAAACTAATAAAACAATAATTGCAATTGAAAAAATCCATAAAGTACGTGAAGGAACCGATTTTCCGATTTGAAACAGGATAAAGTTAGCCACAACAAAAATTAAAAACGGGCTTATTTTACTAAATTCAAAACCTCCGCTTTCGATGTAAACAACAAAATAAATAAGAAAAAAGCTTGCAACCGCAACAAATAACATTGCAAATATTTTTTTTAAGCTGTTTTCAGTTTCATTAAGCGATATTGCACCCATAAACCTGCCAATCATTAATCCTCCCCAATAGAAAGCCAGATATGTTTTAGCTTCCATTTCAGGCAGGCCGGTCATTTCATGTATATAGTTAATTAGTAAACTACCTATAGAAACCTCCCCTCCCACATACATAAAAATTGCTATCATGCCCAAAATCAGGTGTCGATATTTAAGAGC
The DNA here is from genome assembly GCA_016935595.1 of Bacteroidales bacterium. The sequence continues at coordinate 2,370 of JAFGQQ010000507.1, read as the reverse complement.
GCCTGCACCTTTTTCAATATGTTCCCCACTAATAAATTTGGGTAAATTTGCTATTTTAATAATAAATGCCAATAATATAAATACCCCTGAAAATATTAAATACGGAATTTGAACCCCTGCCACCGACATTGGCAAACCTGTATCGGTTGTAATAATTTCACCTAATTTATTATAAAGCGGGTTTCCCCAGCGGGCAAAATAATGAAACACAAAATAACCGCCAATTATTGGGGCTATGGTTGTCCCGAATGAATTAAAGCCCTGAGAAAGGTTTAACCGGCTTGAGGCATTTTCAGGTTTCCCAAGAATTGCAACATACGGGTTTGCTGCTATTTGAATTAAAGTAAACCCTAAACCTAAAATAAATAAAGCAGTTAAAAACAATCCATACATTTTTACCTGTGCTGCAGGATAGAATAATAAACAACCAAAAGCAGAAATGGACAGGCCAAGAATAATACCATTTTTATAACCTATTCGGGTAATAGGGTCTCCCGAACGGGCTGAGATAATGAAATAAATAATTGAACCCACAAAGTATGAAGTAAAAAAAGTAAGCTGCACAAGCATTGATCCAGCTCTTGACAATTCAAAGACTTTCTTTAAAAACGGTATTAAAATATCATTCATACAGGTAATAAACCCCCACATAAAAAATAAAAGGGTAATTACCATAAACGCCGATTTATAGTTTTTTGAAGACGCTTTTTGCATTTTTTAATTTTTAAAATTCAACAACAAAACAATCGGGAAACTGATTAACAAATTCTTTTTGATATTTTGATGCTTCGTCAGATGTTTGAAAAGTACCTATTATCACCCGGTATAATTTTCCACCTTTGTATTTATTTACTTCAACAATGACTTTTTTATTGTATTTTAATTTCATTTGCTCAGCAAGCCTTAAAAGGTTCTCCATTTCTTTATAACTTCCAATCTGAACACCATATCCCTGCGGTTTGGAAATTTCTGCATCCAACAAATAATAAGGGTTTTGTATACTCTTTAATGACACTACTTTTACTTCTTGTTTTGGTTCCTGTATTATTTCAGTTTTCTGATCAGGGATATCGACATTTTGGCTGTCAACATAATTATTTAATACTTCAACCCTCATTTTCACAATTCCGGCTTCAACAAAATCAAGTTCTTCGGCAGCCGACAGCGAAACATCAATAATTCTGCCGGTTATAAACGGCCCCCGATCGTTCACTCTTAGAATAACAGAATTATTGTTTTCAAGATTAGTTACTTTTACATAGGTATTAAAAGGTAATGTTAAATGCGCTGCCGTTTTTTTCGTATGAGTATATATTTCACCACTTGCTGTTGTACGGCCTTCAAATTTGTCGGCATAGAATGAACCCAATCCTTCCTGAATAAAATTATCCTGTGAAAAACAAGGAGATACCAAAATCAAAAATAAAAATACAAGTAATATTTTCATACTTATTTAAATTAAATCGGGAAGATAAAAAGAATTTTAAATTGAAAAAAGTAAGAAGTTAAATAAGTTTTCTGATTTCTAACATACTTATTATTCCGTTAACAATTTCTTCATCAGTAAATGACATGCAATTAAAAGTTAAATCGAACCAGGTATAATCTGTATTTTTCCCATAGAACGAATTTCTGAATTTCTCGCGTTTTTTATCTGTAACCTTAACATATCGTTTTGCTTCCCTGTATGTCATATCATGTTGTTCACATAATATATCTATTCTCCACTCTAAGGGTGCTTGTAAATTTATATGAAATGAATTTGGCATGTCATGAGTAATTACTACACTGCCTCTTCCTATTATTATAACATTTCCTTGTTCAGCAATTGTGCGAATAACTTCAGAAATAGTCCTCCGTATTTTTCGGTCGCTTTTATAATATTTGGTAGATAATGAAAGAATGGCTTCATCGAGTAGACCTCTTTGTTCATAATCAAATACATATTCAATTTGTGAAGGATTTAAATTTAACTCTTTGGCCGACTCATTTAATATTTCCTTACTCACACATTTCCAGGATATTCCTTTATCTTTTTGTATTTTATTTAAAGTTAAAGCCAGTAATTTTGAAATACGTTTAGCAGGGCATCCGGTTTCACGCGAAATAGTAATAACAGGCCCGGATTTGGAAAGACTTTTTTTCTCAGGAACTTTGTTAAGCCTGTTTTCCATGTATTGTAGCAAAATATTTTTATTCATGCGTATTGATTATATTAAATAAAAAACAAATATGAATATTTAATGCTTTTTGCAATTTACCAATAATTTATAATTTATTCAATGAAAACAGGATATATTTTAATGTAATTATTAGTGATTTTTATATTTATAAGTTTATATTAAAAAGAAATTATCTTTCCTGAAAATT
>JAFGQQ010000506.1 GCA_016935595.1 Bacteroidales bacterium | reverse complement strand
TAACTATAATTATTAAACTTGATGAGTAAATTGTATAAGTTAGACATAACAATTACATCAGGTTATAAAAATATGATTTTATTAATTAAAAAAACAAAAAATACATAACTATTTTAAGCAACGAAGAACAAGATTATATTATTAGGCTAAATAATAAATTATCAATACTAAATTACTCAATTATATCAAATAATTCACTCAAATCAGGTGCTAAAATTATCTCAGTTCTGCGGTTTTTTCTTCTTGCATCATCTGTTTTTAAAGGATCAACGGGCATAAACTCACCTCTGCCTGCAGCAGTTAATCGTTTCGGATCAATCTTGGAATTCTTAAGTAATATTCTAACTATAGTGGTAGCGCGCCTTACACTTAAATCCCAGTTATCTTTTATGGCTTCGTCAGGAATATATGGCACATCATCAGTATGGCCTTCAATCATTATATTTATTTCAGGATTCTCTTCTAATACTTTGGCTAGTTTTTTTAAAGCTGTAATACCATTCTGATCGACCTCGGCGCTGCCAGACTGAAATAACAATTTTTCTTCCAACGAAACATACACTTTACCTTCTCTTCTGGTAATAGTTAATCCATTATTTTCAAAACCCAGTAATGCCTTTGATATTTTGTCTTTTAAAGCACCAACTATACTATCTTTTTTAAATAAAATACTTTCCAATTCAACTAACCTTTTATTTCTTTCAGCTAATTCATTTTGAAGTTTATCTAATTCCATTCTTTCTATTTTAAGACTGTCACTTATTTCTCTTAATCTATCTTCCCTTATTTGAAGATCGGTTTGTGTTGCTTGTAACTGTTGTAAAAGTCTTTTTGTTTCATCAGCATTACCTTTTAATAACTGATCTTGTGCAACTTGAAGATCTTTGTATTGCTGGCTTATTTTATCTAAATTCTTTTTTATCTCTTTTATTTCCATTGCTTTAACCGAAGTGTCTTCGAGCAACTGTAGTACCTCATTCGAAAGCACATCAATTTGTGACGCCAACTCAGTTGATTTTATTGTCAGGTCTTCATTATCAGTTTTTAATATCGCTGTTTCTTCCTGGCACTTTTGATACTTAGTCTGTAACTCCTGGAATTGTTTTGCAGGAACGCAAGCAAATAATAATATTATTGAAAAACAAAATAAAGTGAAAATCGTTCTCATTTTTAAGGTTTTTAATATTTATTGATTGATGCAAGCTAATAAAATAAAATTATTTAGTATATCATATTTAAACAGTTTTAATTAATATTTTATTAACTTTGGATGTTGAAATATTACTAATCAATATTTTATAAATAAGACATGAATGTGAGCGTGGGCGAATTATTAGGTAAAATAAATTATCCTTCAGATCTCAGAAAATTATCGTTAAAAGAACTTCCTCAATTAAGTAAGGAATTAAGAGAATTTATTATTGATGTTGTCTCTAATAATCCCGGACATTTTGCAGCGAGTTTAGGTGTGGTTGAATTAACCATTGCCTTACATTATGTATATAATACTCCTTACGACCTTGTTATTTGGGATGTTGGTCACCAGGCATACGGACATAAAATATTAACCGGTAGAAGAGATGTATTTATTACGAATAGGAAATATAATGGAATAAGTGGTTTTCCGAAACCTTCGGAAAGTGAATATGATGCCTTCGGAGTTGGCCATGCCTCCACTTCTATCTCTGCTGCATTAGGAATGGCAATTGCTTCCCAAAAAAAAGAAGAAACAAATCGGAAAGTAGTTGCAGTTATTGGAGACGGATCAATGACCGGGGGAATGGCATTTGAAGCGTTAAACAATGCAGGTAGCTACCGATCCAACCTGCTGGTAGTGTTAAATGACAACAATATGGCCATTGATCCTAACGTTGGCGCTATAAACGAATATTTAGCCGATATAACTACTTCGAAAACATATAACAAAATAAAAAATGAGGTTTGGCATCTTTTAGGAAAACTTGGGAAAATCGGACCTAATCCGCAATATATTGTTCAAAAATTAGAAAATAACTTAAAATCGTTATTATTAAAACACAGTAATCTTTTTGAATCTTTCAATTTCAGGTATTTCGGACCTGTAGATGGTCACGATGTAGTACATCTGGCAAAAATATTAAAAGATTTATACGACATCCCCGGACCAAAATTATTGCATTGTATTACTAAAAAGGGTAAGGGATATTTGCATGCCGAGCAAAATCAAACCGCTTTTCATGCTCCGGGTAAATTCAATAAAGAAACGGGTGAAATAATTAGAATAAATACTTCTGAAAAATTGCCTCCCAGATATCAGGATGTTTTCGGACAAACATTATTAGAACTGGCTGAACATAATGATAAGATAGTTGGTATTACCCCTGCAATGCCCTCAGGTTGTTCCTTAAACATAATGATGGAAAAAATGCCTGACCGCACTTTTGATGTTGGCATAGCCGAACAACATGCTGTTACATTTTCTGCCGGCTTAGCAAAACAAGGATTAATCCCTTTCTGTAATATTTACTCAACTTTCATGCAGCGAGCCTACGACCAGATAATACACGATGTAGCTATTCAGAAACTTCATGTAATCCTTTGTCTCGACAGGGGTGGCTTGGTTGGAGAAGATGGCGCCACCCATCACGGGGTTTACGACCTTGCTTATTTAAGAAGCATTCCTGATTTAATTGTATCAGCACCCATGAATGAACAAGAACTAAGAAACTTAATGTATACCGCACAATTAGAAAATGTTGGACCTTTTGCAATTCGATACCCAAAAGGCAGGGGTGTTATGATCAATTGGAGGTTACCTTTTCAAAAAATAAAAATTGGTACAGGGAGGAAAATAAATGATGGTAATGAACTGGCCATACTTTCAATAGGGCATATTGGAAACATGGCATTGGAAGCTATTAATCAATTAGCAAAAGAAAATTATAGTGTGGCACAATATGATATGAGGTTTGTAAAACCCCTGGATGAAGATATCCTTCATAAAGTTTTTAATAAATTCGATAAAGTCATTACTATTGAAAACGGCACAATAGTTGGTGGTTTTGGTAGCGCTATAATTGAATTTATGACAGAGCATAATTATAAAGCAAATATTAAACGACTTGGAGTTCCGGATAAATTTATCGATCACGGTACTGAAGAGGAATTATTTAAAGTATGTGGTTTCGATATTGAGAATATCATAAAATCGGTTAAAAAACTAATAGGTGTTAAGGCTATTTCACATTACATGTAATTATCCACAATTAATTTATTGAGTAAATAAAACAATATTTTATATTTGCCATCAAAATCATGTTCTTTAATTATTTTGATAATTCTATTTACAATAATGCCGAAGTGGCGGAACTGGTAGACGCGCATGACTCAAAATCATGTGCCCGCGAGGGTGTGTGGGTTCGAGTCCCACCTTCGGTACAAATTAGTAAATCACCCTCAAAAGGAGGGTTTTTTTGTTACTGGTTAATTTTTTAATATGAAAAACCAAGATTTATTGCATCCCTACAAAGAAAAACAAAATCAATATGACCGAAGGTATATAGAAATGGCTCAGATATGGGCTAAAAATTCATATTGCAAACGAAAACAAGTAGGAGCTTTAATTGTTAAAGATAAAATGATTATCTCGGATGGATATAATGGCACGCCTGCAGGTTTTGAAAATAATTGTGAAGATGAAAACAATAATACTAAACCGTATGTGCTTCATGCCGAGGCAAATGCAATAACCAAAGTTGCCAAATCGACCAATAATAGCGAAAATGCAACTTTGTATGTTACTTGTTCACCTTGCTTGGAATGTGCCAAGTTAATTATACAATCGGGAATAATAAGGGTTGTATTTTGCGAGAACTATCGTATTGAAGAAGGAATTGAATTGCTAAAAAAGGCTGGCATAGAAGTTGTTAGCATTTGAATGAATTAAAATAAAATTTATTGAAAAGAGATAATTACATATATGGTATCGAAAAATAAAAAATCTGCAATCCTATTACCAACGTTTTTTGCAATTGCATTAATTGCAGGAATATTAATAGGCATTAACTTAAATAAAAAAAATCCGAATGATCGAATTTTTATTTATCCCCGAAACGATAATAAACTTATAAACCTTTTTAATTACGTTGAAGAAGAGTATGTTGATACAGTTAATAAAAATGAATTAATTGAAAAAACAATTCCTCTAATACTTGAGCAACTCGATCCCCATTCAGTATACATACCAGCCTCTGAATTAAAAGAAATAAACGAACCTTTGGAAGGTAATTTTGAAGGTATTGGCGTACAATTCAACATGCCAAATGACACTGTAATTATACTTAATACCATTTCCGGTGGACCTTCGGAAAAAGTTGGTATATTAGCAGGTGACAGAATTATTACTATTGAAGATTCGGTTATTGCTGGTAAAAATATATCAAGCAACGACATTGTTAAAATGTTAAAAGGTCCGAAAGGAACTAAAGTAAAAGTTGGTATATTAAGAAAAGATATGAAAGATATTATTGATTTTGAAATTACAAGGGATAAAATCCCATTATATAGTATAGATATTTCTTATATGATTACATCTGAAATTGGTTATATTAAAATAAGCCATTTTGCCAAAACAACCCATAAAGAATTTAAAGATGCTATAAACAAACTTAATTCAAAAGGCCTTAAAAAACTTATTCTCGATCTGAGAGGTAACAGTGGTGGACTTATGGATGCTGCAACTAAAATTGCCAACGAATTTTTACCAGAAAATAAATTAATTGTCTATACAAAAGGAAAAGCACGCCCAAAACAAGAAGTATACTCTAAACCAAATGGCACATGCCTTAATAAAGAATTAATAATTCTGATAGACGAGTGGTCTGCTTCAGCAAGCGAGATACTTGCTGGTGCAATACAAGATAATGACAGGGGAGCAATTCTTGGACGCCGGTCTTTCGGGAAAGGTTTAGTGCAACAGCAAACTATGTTTAATGACGGCTCGGCTTTACGTTTAACAATTGCCCGATATTATACACCAACTGGCCGTAGCATACAAAAGCCTTATGGAAACGGAACTCAAGAATATTATGATGATTTAAACCAGCGCTACGCAAATGGGGAATTTATACATCCGGATAGTATTCAATTTAACGATTCCCTGAAATTTTATACCCCAAAAGGTAAAGTTGTGTACGGAGGTGGTGGTATTATGCCGGATATTTTCGTGCCATACGATACTTCTGACTATACAGAATATTATAAAGAAATAACGAATAAAGGGCTGATTTATCGCTTTTCGTTTGAATATGCCGACAATAACAGGAAGAAACTATCGGAATTTAATAATTATAAATCATTACAAAAATACCTTAAATCGCAAAAAATATTAAATAAATTCATTTCTTACGCAGAAAACAAAGGAATTAATAAAAATCAGCAAGATATTGACATCTCAAAAAAACTGCTTGAAACACAGCTTATGGCATCTATTGCCAGGAATATTCTGGATAATGAAGGTTTTTATCCAATAATTGCAGAAATTGATTACACACTTCATAAAGCAATTGAAATTTTTAAAAAGAAATAGTTTAGTTCATTTGCAATTCCTAAATATTAATCTCTTTTATTTTAAATATTTGATTAAAATTATATTATAATATTTTTGATAATTATATTCCTTGTTTTTATTATCTCTTTAATAAAATATTGAATCGACTAATATGCTATTTAACATCTTTTCGACAAATTAAACCTTTTTTAATTCAAATATTCTAAAAATATAAACACAATTGTTGAATTAAAAATAGTGAAGTTATGAAAACAAAAAGTTTATTAAAATTAGCAGTTTTAACAGGAATAATTTTGGTTACCCAGAATTTAGCTGCGCAAAAGGGAAAAGGCTATGGCAAAGGACAAG
>JAFGQQ010000505.1 GCA_016935595.1 Bacteroidales bacterium | reverse complement strand
GAAGATAATTTTTTAACATCATTTTTAAGAAGGAATCCTAATTATAAACTCACAATGGTAAATACTGTTGAGGGGCATTTTGAAAAAGAGTGGTTTCATGGGATTTCCAATACAGTTACTTTTAAAAGGCAAATAATATGGCCAACTGAATATATTCCTTTCAAAACAGAAGATATTGACGGATTGCAATCAAACGAAAAAAATATAGTAACAAGTGAAATAAATTTAAATACACGCTTTGCTTATAATGAACAATTTGTTTATGGTAATTTCGAACGGATAAGTTTAAGTACCAAATCGCCTATTGTAAGCCTTGATGTTAAAATGGGAATACCAAACTTATTTGGCAGCCAATATAAATATTTTAAACTAATTCTTGATGTTAGAGATAATGTAAATATTCCGCCTTTCGGATATTTTAAGTATATTATTGTAGGGGGAAAAATATTCGGCGCTTTGCCTTACCCGCTTTTAGAGTTGCACAAAGGGAATGAAACCTATGCTTATGATTATTTATCATATAACAGAATGAATTATTATGAATTTGTAAGTGATGAATACGCTTCTTTTTTAGTTGAACAGCATTTCGAAGGATTTTTTTTCAATAAAATACCTATGATGAAAAAATTACATTTAAGAGAAGTGGCTTATGGCCAAATGTTATTGGGCAGATTAAGTGAAGAAAATAAAAATGTTTTTATTTTTCCTGAAGGTTTATCATCATTAAATAAACCTTATATTGAAGCAGGAATAGGTGTTGAGAATATACTTAGGTTAATTCGTATTGACGCTGTATGGCGATTATCGCATACCGAAAAACCCCAGAATGTTATTATGATGTTCAGTTTACATGTAGCGCTTTAATAAAGTTAATTTATTATTTTGCAAGTGATTTTAAATACTTAAAATCGTTAATAAAAAATCTTTCTAAAATCGATTCATCATTTATTTCTTTCGAAAGCGAAGTAATCGTCTCAATAGGAACATCAAACAAATCAAGAATTAGTAAGCCGTCTAAAGCATTATTGAATTTAGGATCAATATTAAAACCAATAATTTTACCACTTTGCTTTAGGTATTTTTTTAATAATACTGGAATAGGAATATTTTCAGGTTCAATGTCTTTTATTGTTTTATCCAATTTATTTAAATCATTACTGGCATTTTCCATTAAAATTTCACGATCAATTTTAGAAGGTTGGAATTTAAATTTTTTTCTTGGTTTTATATATCTGGCTAATTCATGATTAAAATAGCTGGCTTTAATAAATTCAATTATTAAACTTTTCGAAAATTTCGAAAACCTGTTACTAATACTTACAGGTCCTATTAAATAACGGTATTCTGGATGCTTTACCAGAAAATAGAGAATTCCTTTCCACAATAGAAATAATGGCAAAGGCTTTTTCTGGTATTCATCAATTATAAACGATCTGCCTAATTCAATGGATTGGTTTAGTATTGAAGCAAATTTATGATTTATCCGGAATAAACTTTGAATATAAAATCCTTTAATCCCGTAAAGCTCCATTATTTCTTTTCCTTTTCCAACTCTATATGCCCCGACTATTTGTTTTCTATCTTCATCCCAAATAAACAACTGGTTAAAATAAAGATCAAATTCATCAATATCCATTTTTCGGTTCGTTCCTTCACCAATTTTTCTGAAAGTAATTTCGCGCAAACGCCCAATTTCGGTTACTATATTAGGCATTTCAACTGAAGGCACACAAAATAAACTGTAATTCTGGCTTTTAAATAATAAGTAATCGTCTGGCAATGAATTTAGTTCATTTTCGATTTTATCTTTGGGTACTGGATCGATAATAGGTTGTGTCTTTTTTTCCCTTCTCAATCCTTGTGCAAAGAATTTTTTTACCTCAATTGATGTACCTAAAGAATAGGTTTTTGCCCTTAAATATCTGCCAAATCTCGAAATATCAGTGAATTGAGCCTGATCTTTGACTGAAATCGGATTACCTATTCTTATTTTAAAAACTTTATTTTTTTTATTAAACAGTTCAGATGGTAATCTAACAGTACGTAATAAGGGATGTATTAATCCTAAAATATGAAAAAACCTGCTGTTTGTTCCTTGAAAATAAATAGGTATAATAAGTACTTCAGCCTTTTTTATAAATCTTAGTATTGAATATTGCCATTGTCTGTCAGCGATTCCGGTTGTATCGGGATTAAAAGAAGATACTTCACCCGCAGGAAATATCCCCAGTGGTTTTCCTGAATTCAGATGATTGAAAGCTTCTTTAATCCCTTTTAAGCTTGACGCTGCATTTTTATGTGTTTCGAAAGGATTAACTGCTAAAATACAATCTTTAAGGGGTTGAATTTTTTGAATTAAAAAATTTCCAAGTACTTTAAAATCGGGTCTAGCTTGTGAAATAATTTTTATCAGAGAAATTCCGTCAATACCGCCGTATGGATGATTTGAGATTGTAATGAAAGCGCCTTCTTTTGGGATCTTTTTTAAATCTTCTTCATTAATTTCAAATTTGATCTCCAGTTCTTCAAAAAGTGCAGCTATAAAGTCAGAGGTGTTTTTATCCGAAAGTTTTGAATATAACCGATTTATCCGGTTTAATCGCAGAATCATCATTAACACCTTGGCTGCTCCTTCCCCACCTATTCTGTTTAAATTTGCAGCCTTAACCAAATCGTTATGATCGACTAATTTCATATTTTACAAAATTAATCCATTTATTTAATTAAGGATATTTTTTTGCGAAAATAGTATTTCTATTGCCATTTTAGAGCTTTATAAACAGGGATTTATAAAAAGATATAAATAATTGAATCATTTTAGAATATTAGATTGGGAGTTTAAGAAGAAACATACCAATAATAGCGAATAATCCAAAAAGAATTATAATAGCTCCGGCTATTTTATTAATCCACCAAATGCTTTTTAACCTGAAACGTTCCCTGAAAATATTTACCAGAGAACTTAAAATAAACCACCAGGTAGTTGCCCCCACTAAAACACCTATTACTAAATTAAAAGTCATAAACATATTAATTTGTTTATGCACCAATCCCAGTCCTGCAAAAACAGCTAAAAATAAAAATAAAGCCAATGGATTAGATAATGTAAGTAATGCGACGGAAATGAAATCTTCAAAAAGTGTATTTTTTTTTCTCTTCGACCTGATTTGTTTGACAGGATTAGCGTAGAATATTTTAATTCCAATAAAGAATAATAATGCAATTCCGGCTATTTCAAAATACAATTGCCTTTCTTCGATAAATGCAATAATTATTGTTAATCCAAAACCAGCCAATATGGCATAAAAAGTATCGGCAAAAGCAGCGCCCATGCCCGAGATAAAACCCGATAGCCTGCCTTTGTTTAAAGATCTTTGCACACATAAAACACCAATCGGGCCTAATGGCGCACTAGTCGAAAATCCTATTAACAATCCTTTAAGAAATAAGCCTGTCTCCATAAATCTTCCTAAAATGAGAAGAATGTAATATTAAGTGAATACAAAGAAAATGAAAAAATCCTATTATTAAAACTAAATTCTAAATTGAAAAAAATACTTTTGGAATTTAATTAATTTATAAACTAAATTGAGCAAAATTAATTTTCAATATAAACCTAATGTTAAGAATCATTTTGTATTATCAATTATTTCAGGCATTTTGCTTAGTTTACCTTGGTATCAGTTATCAGGGATAACTATTTTTATTGCTTTTATTCCTCTTTTATATATTGAGCGCTACTATTTCCTGAATAAAGGTAAATTACCTTGTGTCAAACTATTTATTTATACTTCTCTGGCCTTTTTAACCTGGAATATATTAACTACCTGGTGGATTGGAAAAGCGACAATAATCGGGTTAATAGCAGCTATAACTGTTAATACATTTTTAATGTCATTCGTATTTTATTTGTTTCATATTTTATCAAAATATTTTATCAATTTCCGTTATATTATATTAATTGTTCTCTGGTTAAGCTTCGAATATATTTATTTTAGAACTGATATCTCATGGCCATGGCTTACTTTAGGATATGCCCTTGCTAAAAATATTAAAATTATACAATGGTACGATATAACCGGTGTTTTAGGGGGCTCGTTGTGGATTTTAATTATAAATGTTTTGATATTTAAAATTGCAATTACAGATTATTATTTTTTAATAAACAGGCAGTTTATTTTTTGTTTAATTCTATTTTTTATTATCCTTTCAATTCCAATTAGTTATTCATATTATAAATATTTCAATTACCATGAAAAGCAAAATTCGCATGAAATAGCAATCATCCAGCCTAATATTGATCCATATCTTTCAGTAACTGATCAAAATTTAAACCGGCTTGAATTGTTCGGCGGTTTATTGAAAGAAACAGTGAATAGCTCAACAGATTTTGTTGTGGGGCCCGAAGCATATATAAAAAAACCAGTTAAAGAAAATAATCTTTTATCTAATTCATCAATTCTATATTTTCAGAATTTAATAAAATCATATTCAGATTTAGAAATAGTGTGCGGGTTTAAATCATATCGTATTTTTAATCAAAATGAAAATATATCTGAAACTGCCAGAGAAATAAATAACTCAGGTTATTTTAAAGAAAAGTACAATTCCTTAATTTATTTAAATAACAGCGAAATACAAATAAGGCATAAATCAAAATTAGTTTTGGGTGTTGAGAAGATGCCTTACTCCGGAAAATTATTGTTATTGGAAAAATTATTTCAAAAATTTGGAGGAATATTCTATAGTCTTGGAGTAGATGAAAAACCTGTTTTATTTCATTCTTTTAAACATAATTTGAAAATAGCAGCTTTGGTTTGTTACGAATCGGTTTATGGTGAATATGTTGCTGAATTTATCAAGGATGGAGCAGAATTTATTTTTTTATCAACAAATGATGGATGGTGGGGCAATACACCCGGGTATAAACAGCATCTTTCCTTTTCTCAGGTAAGGACAATTGAAACAAGAAGAAGTATGGCCCGTTCGGCCAATACCGGTATTTCATGTTTTATAAATCAGCGGGGAGAAATTCAAAAATCAATTCAATTTTGGGAGAAAGGGGTCATTATAGATAAAATCTTTACAAATTCTAAAATTACATTCTATGTAAATCATGGGGATTATATTGGCAGGATTTGTTTAATTCTAAGTATATTTTTTTTAATTTTTTTTATTGTCTTATATAAATTAAAATTTTTAAAATCAATTATTTAATTCATTTTTCATTATTTTAAGAAAAAAATAAATAAATTCACTTCATACATGCAACCCTTATATATTTGAGTTGTCATTAAAATTGAAAAAGTTAAAAAATTGGCGGTAGCATATCAAGACATACATAGAGATATTATTGAATTGAGCAAGGCTGGAGATCAAAAGGCACAATACAAATTGTACCAATTATATGCCAAGGCTATGTTTAATATATGTTACCGCATGATGAATAACCATGAAGAAGCCGAGGATATGCTGCAGGAAGCTTTTAGCGAAGCCTTTTTAAAACTTGATACTTTTAGATATGAATCGAGCTTCGGAGCATGGTTAAAAAGAATAGTGATTAATAAATGTATAAATGAGATAAAAAGAAGAAAAGCAGACGTTCTTATTTTTGATGACATGAAGAGTTTTGATAAAGGAGATAACAATGACGATTATGTGAATTACGAAGATATTCAAATGAATGTACAAAGAATTCACAAAGCCATTGAAGCTCTTCCGGAAGGGTATAGAATCATTTTCTCTCTATACCTGCTTGAAGGATACGATCATACTGAAATATCTCAAATAATGGGAATTTCCGAATCAACTTCGAAATCCCAATATATGCGTGCAAAAAGAAAAATTAAGGATTATTTAAATACAATGCAGTCATGATGGATAAATTAGAAAAATTTATTATTGAAAACAGAGACGATTTTAATATCTATGAACCCAGCCAAGAGGTATGGAACAAGATTAAGAAATCGACCAAGCAAACCAAGGTTAAAAAACTGAACTGGGGAACAATAGTATGGAGGGCAGCAGTGATTATATTATTATTTGGTACAACATTTTTCTTGTATCAAATATCACAAACACCTAAAGAAGAAGTATCTAAAGTTGCTATTAAACAAATAATGAAAAAAATACCCGAATTAGCCGAAGCTGATGCTTATTATACTGCATTAACAAATAGCAAGCTAAAAGAAATACGCTCGCAATTATCCGATGATCCTGAATTGCAAAAAGACATATTAAAAGATGTATCGGAGCTCGACAGCATGCACGAAGATCTTATGAAAGATTTATTTGATAATGTTGAAACACAAGAAATTGTTGAAGCGATGGTTCAAAACTATCGCTTAAAATTAGAAATCTTGGAAGAAATTCTTGATGAATTAAAAAATAGTGAAAAAACTTACGAACATGAAAACGAACAAGTACAATACGAATTATAAATGGCTATTGATTGGTGCTTTTTTAATTGCGGGGTTTACATCGAAAGCACAAGTATATACTGAGAATTCGCATATAGTCAAATCATATAAAGTAAATACTTCATCTACCATCGAAGTCTATAATAAATATGGCAAACTACATGTGGTTACCTGGGATAAAGACTCTGTTAAATTTGAAGTAAATCTTACTGTAAAATCATCAAGCAAGTCGAAACTGGAAAAAGTCAGGGATAATATTACTTTTGATTTCACAGGAACAGAATATTTTATTACTGCCAAATCGATATTCGGAAGCAAGTATAACAGTTTTTTTAATGATTTGGCCGATTTTGCCGGATCGTTTATGACTTCCGATAATCAGGTTGAGATTAATTATACTATATTATTACCCGAATATGTGAATATTAAATTAAATAATAAATTTGGCGATATTTATATTGAAAATGTTATTGGTGATATATCTATATCTTTATCGAACGGTGATTTAAAAGGAGGTAATTTCGAGGGGAATACTAATATTCAATTGTTAATGGGAAACGGAGAGATTAATTCTTTAAAAAATGGGAAAATTTACACTTCATATTCCGATTTAAATATAAAAACTATTGATCAGATTAACATTGACAGTAAATTATCAAGAATTAATATTGATAAATCGAATATCATCAGGCTTGATTCGAAAAAAGATAAAATTTATGTGAATGAATTGAGCCAGTTATTCGGTGAAGCATATTTTTCCGATATCTGGATTTACAATCTCAATACCAAAGCAAATTTCAATATGAAATATGGAAACATGAATCTCGAAACTATTAAAAAGGAATTTAAATTCATAGATTTTAAATCCGAATACACCGATATAAATTTATTTTTTCAAAGTGGCAGCGCTTATGATGTTGATATTACTCATAAAGGAACATATTTAAGGTATCCTGAAGAAATAGCTCAATTAAAAGAAGAAACTATTAATGAAGAAGATTCCGAATTTTATACTTTTGGTAAAATAGGAAATGCTGAAACCGCTTCGAAACTGAAAATAAATGCATTAAAGGGAAATATAAATATATTCCATAAATAAATATTAAATTATGCAACCATATTTTTCCTGAAATGTCTTTTTAGGTAAATAAAAAATTAAGATAATGAAAACAAGAACGATAATCGGATTAATAATAATTTCCATCGCATTGTTAAATTCATGCGATTTTATTTGGGATTGCATAGATGGAAATGGGATAATTGAAACTGAATACAGGGATGTTGAGGATTTTGATGGGATAGTATCTGAGGGGGCTTTTGATGTATATATAACCCAGTCTGAGAATTACGAAGTTATGATAGAAACTGATGAGAATCTTTTGCCATTTATTATCACTGAAGAAAAAGGTGGAAATTTAGTTATCCGGACTTTAAATCACCGGTGTTTGAATTCTTCCGGAGATATAAAAGTATTTGTATCGCTTCCTGATATTTACGAAATAAAGCTTTCAGGATCGGGAAGAATTGAATG
>JAFGQQ010000504.1 GCA_016935595.1 Bacteroidales bacterium | reverse complement strand
AGAAATTAAACCATCGGTAAAATAATCTTCGGCTTTGATATCTCTATTTTCAATATTTTTTTCAATCCTTTTATCAGCAATATCCAATACTTTATCCCAGTTCTCAATATGTGAATAATACCCTATCTGTTCATATGATTTTGTTTCAAAATTATATAAAAGAAAATGTGAAATAAAAATACATAAAATGATAATTGGTGTTTCAATAATTATTGATTGATACGTAGTTAGGTATTTATTTATTGAATTGGTGAATATTGTTGATGCCAATGTGATTATTGGCATATAACTAAGAAAAATAACTAATATAGAAATAGAATTGTATTTTGAATAGAGTGGTAAAATATGTAAATATGATTTAACAATATTGAAATTAAATATAAAAATATAACCGATATAAGGGATGATTAAACTAAAAATAAATATAATAATAGCTACGGCAATATTTTTATTATTCTTTTTTTGAATTAAATAAATAAGAGATAAAGTAGAATAAATAAAAAGATAACCTCCACATAAATAATAAACAAGCAGAGATATAAATAAATAACTAATTATTTTTAGTATTAAGGAAGTATTGTGTAAATATGAAAAGGCAATAAAGCCAATCAAAGAAATTAAAAATCCAATATCAATATACAAATTATGTTCATAATTATTTTGTAATGTAATTAGCAGAATAACAGGAATTACTGAAAGAATATTAACAAGTTTAATATTTACAAATACCATAAAGGTTTTCCTTAACATAATAAAAATGATTAGGTGTATTAAAGCATATAAAATGCTTCCAATAACAGGATAGTAATAAAACTGACTAAAAAATAAGGCTATTAGTTCTGATATTCCGCCCGGGAATTTAAAGAATTGAAAAATAAAATGGTTTGTAATAAGAAAAAGAGGTTGTTGTTCGTGGAATATTAATTTAGGATCAATAATAAAATATAAATAAAGAAATGAAAATGTTACAATAAATAAATAATAAATAATATTTGAAATAGTTGTTTTCACTTTTTTATAATTGTGATTTTCAATTATGATATCTTTTTATATTTAGTTTTTAATACTTCTGTCATTTTATTTCCTATATCAGCGGGTGACTTTACAACATGAATACCACATTTTTCCATAATATTCATTTTTGCAATTGCAGTATCGTCTTTTGTGCCTATAATTGCGCCTGCATGCCCCATCATACGACCTTTTGGAGCTGTTTGTCCTGCAATAAATCCAATTACGGGTTTAGTTCCGTTTTCTTTAATCCAATTCGCTGCTTCAGTCTCCATGTCGCCTCCAATTTCACCAATCATAACTATTCCTTCGGTTTCAAGGTCATTCATAAATAGTTTAATAACATCTAAAATACTTGTTCCCACAATTGGATCACCACCAATACCTATACATGTTGATTGTCCTAATCCATTTTTAGTAAGCTGGTCAACTGCTTCGTAAGTTAATGTTCCCGAACGGGAAACAACGCCAATCGTACCTTTTTTATGTATAAACCATGGCATAATTCCAATCTTAGTTTCTCCAGGAGATATAATACCAGGGCAATTAGGTCCGATTAACCACGTATTTTTATTTTTTAAATATTCTTTAACTTTTACCATATCCTGCACAGGAATACCCTCTGTTATGGCAATTATAACTTTTATTTTGGCATCAATAGCTTCTAAGATGGCATTAGCAGCAAAAGGTGGCGGGACGAAGATAATAGATGCATCGGCATTCGTTTCTACAACAGCTTTCTCAACAGTATTAAAAACCGGTAATGTTAAGTGTGTTTGTCCTCCTTTGCCTGGTGTAACACCTCCCATAATTTTTGTTCCATATTCAATCATCTGGGAAGAATGAAAAGTGCCTTCGTTTCCTGTAAAACCTTGTACAATAACTTTAGTATTTTTATTTACTAAAATGCTCATTTATGTTTTTATAATATACTTGATTACAAAATAAAGAATTTTATTAACATTTTCAGTAAATATTTTTATTTTTCAAATATAAATTCAGTGATTAAATTATTCGGAACTTTTTCGAAATTCATTTGCATGAATTGGATGGTTTAGCTGAAAATAATTAATTAATATATCAATTATCTTATTAAGAAGGGAAGATGAGTCTGAAATGTTATCTTTTAAGACATAACGGAATTCATATTCAAAATTCATTAAGAGATAATTATTCTTTTAATAATTGATAATGTATTAAATTATCCGAACTTATATTTTTTCTTAATTGTTTTTTTTATTTCCCATGTGCATTCCAATCCTTGTTCAAACTCAACCATATCACCTGGTCCAAATTTTATTTGATTACCCTTTGAGTCAGTAACAACAGCTTCGCCTTCGAGTATATAGCAGGTTTCTTTGTCATCGTAATACCATGGGAATTTAGAAGGTTCTTTACCCCATATACCCCAATTTTCAGTAGTTTTAATTTCCTGTTCGTTTGGTTTTTTCACTTTCATCATAGCAATTAATTTTTACCCGGTTATTATTTTATTTCTTGTATTTTCCAAGCCTTCGTTCAGGCGTTTAAAAAACCTGTATCTTTGTTTCTCGCTCACATCGCTTATTAAATTCGATTTTTTAATCAGGTTTTTCACCCAAATGTCAATCTCATTACAAAAGTATTTATTTCGAGTCGAAAGTTTATTGAATGTATTAAATCCCATATATACAATTTTTTCCCCGTCTATTTCAACCAGAATACAGTTGTTACCTATTTCAATTTCACTCCAGTATAATGAATAGTTATTTTCAAATGAAACGACATTACCTTTTGTATCGAGCTTTTTTCCCAGTTCAGCTTGTTTTTCAACCAATAAAAAAAGTTCCTTAACCTGGTCGCATATTGACAAAGCGTCATCTTTTGCCTGAAAAATACCGGCATCCCAGAAAAATTCAATCTGCTTGAATAAGCTGATAGGAGATACTTCTGTCCATATTTCAATGCTGGGTATTTTTGTATATAAATTATATACTTCTTGTCCTAATTCAATTATTTCATTAGAAATTATTTCAGGATTAAATTTAACACCTTGGAAAGATTCCAGGTTTAGTATTGATTTCATCCAGTAAAATATTTTAAATGAAGCAAGTAATGGAAATCTGAAATCATAAAATAAAGGCATATCTTTCGCTGCATATATTCCCTGTTTTTTCATAGTTCTTTCAACTACTTTCATTTCATTATACACAGAATCTAAATAATTTTTATATGTTGCTTCATTATTTATCTGGTTAAAATCGAAGGTTACTGAATTTTCAACTGTCTCACACAGGGAATCAAATGATAATTTATATTTTTTACACAATCTCTCTAATTCAAAAATGCTTAGAGCAGTTTCGCCGCGTAATCTTCTGTAAACACTATCTGTACTTATATCCAGTACTTCGGCCAATTCATCAACCAATGATATTGAAGATGGAAGAATTTTGCTTATTTGCTCAAACAGATAAGTTTGTATACTGTTTGCGTTTTTTTCCATAAGAATATATTGAAATTCCTTAATTCACCTTAATAATATGCGCAAGTTATAATAATTTATTGAAATGATTTTGCATAAAATGCAAAAAAATGAATTTGAGAAATATTTTGTTGTTTAAGATTTGAAATTATCACCAATTTCCTAATTTACTCAGGCGCTTATCAATTAGCTTGTTTTCGTATATCATAATAAATTTACTTATTGTTTAACTTAAAACAAAATGTCATGAAAACACTAATTCAAATTGTAATGTTAATTGAATTAACAGCAATGTTTACAACATTAATGGCCCAACAGGAAAAAATAGCTGTATTGAACATTGATGTTCAGGGCCTTGATTATGACAAAACTGCAATGGGCAACCTGGTAAGGTTAGAACTTGAAAAAAAGGGAATTTACAGTGTAATGGACAAGTATGATATTAATTATATCATGAAAGAGAATGAATTTGATGCATCGGAATGTTATGGGAAGATATGCATGGTTGAAGCCGGGAAAATATTACAGGCAGATAAGATGTTAACCGGAAGCGTTGAAAAAATTGATGATAAGATTATTATGATTTACAGGTTAATAGATGTTAATAAAAACATAATTGAAAAGGCTGATATAATGGAGTATATCGACGCACCAGAAATACAAAGGATGATAAGTGTTTCATTAAATAATCTTTTAAATATTCCTAATGATAAACTATTAGTTGATCAGCTTACTAATGTTAATGATCCTGTAAACTCTCCAAAATCGCAATTAAAGCTTAATGGTCCCAGAATGGGATTATCTTTTGTTGGAGGTGATTTAGGAAAAATTTTACGAGCGCCGTTTAATGAAGGCGGATTTGATTTTTCCTGGCCGGTTTCAACTGTAATAGGATACCAGCAGGAAATAAGCTATTTAAGTTCAGGTAATTTTCAGGCACTTATTGAGTTTATGCCGATGATCAGCGGAATGGATCAGGGAAGATTTGTTCCATCATTAGCTTTTTTAAATGGAATTAGAAGTAATCAATCTGGTATTGAGATAGGTTTTGGTCCTATTTTCGAAATTACAAGGATTTCAAAAGGTTATTATGATAATAATAACGATTGGCATTTGGAAACAGATTGGGAAGATGATGAAAATAACAGGGATGACCAGGGAAGATTTATACCTAATCCATATGATATTACAAAAAGATTAGATAGTCGTGCCGATGTGCCAAGTTTAAACACTGCATGGGTTTGGGCTGTAGGCAAAACATTCAAATCAGGTTATTTAAATATTCCTGTAAATATTTATTTCTCGCTTAAAAAAGATGGCTGGTTAGTCGGAACTTCGTTTGGATTTAATGTAAGTAAATGGTAAATTGAATCATAAATATTAAATATAAAATAAATCAGGGGGATACACTTTCAGGAGATGAATTGGAATGGTTTAATTTATATAATAATTATTTAAAAAACAGTTATCAGTTTTATATGAAAACAGGAAATACTCAGTTTAATT
>JAFGQQ010000503.1 GCA_016935595.1 Bacteroidales bacterium | reverse complement strand
GTTGACTGGATTGAATCTTCGGATATTGATCATTACTCCTTATCCGTATTTGAAATTTCTGAAATAGGTTGTAAAGGAGATACTGTTTCAGTAGACATTGGTTTTAAAGATAATTCAAAAGTAATTTTGTTGAAAGGTGCACCAAATGCTAAAATATGTGAAGGTGAGTTATTGGAATTAATTCCTGAAGGTGGTGAGTTTATTGAATATGAATGGAATGATGGCCTTAGCCGAGCGCCAACATATTTAGTTTGGGAATCGGGCCAATACTGGGTTCACGTTACAAATGCAGACGGATGCCAGTCGGTTGATACGGTAATTGTAAGAGTTATGCCGCTTCCTAAAATCGAAATCGGCGATACCATACAACCATGCAATGAAACCATTGAACTGAATGCCGGGAATTATAAAACAAATTGGTCAACCGGCAGTATAGACCAGGTAATAGAAATTGGTGAAGTGGATTATGATTCATTAATTTGGGTAAACGTAACCGATAATAATAACTGCAGTGCCAGTGATACATTGCTTGTTCTACCGTGTAGTAATCCACTTGATATACCTACGGCTTTTACACCTAATGGAGATGGCTTTAACGATACATGGGTGATTGACGGTATAGAACGGTTTGAAAATGCCGAAGTAAGGGTTTACAACCGCAAAAAAGTTTTAGTATTCGAATCCACAGGCAAATATGAACCATGGGACGGTAAAGCAGGAAATGGCAGGGTTCTCCCGGTCGATTCGTACCACTACGTTATTGACTTAAAAGATCCTGACCTGGATATAGAACAAGGATTTGTAACCATTGTTTATTAACATGCTAAATAATAAATTGACATATTATTTTATTTCTGCATTTTTTACTGCATTTTTATTATTTAATAAATTTGAAATAGAGGCACAGGAATCGTTGTACAGCCAATACATGTTAAATAAATTTCTTATTAATCCGGCTTTTGCAGGTGCCGAAGGTTTTACCAGTATTAATTTATCGGCCCGTAAAAACTGGCTGGGTTACAAAAATGCACCAAGCACAATTTCTGTGTCTGCCCATACACGAGTTTTAACAAAAAGCAGGCTTGGTAAATCACTTTCCATCAAAAGAAAAGCCCGTAGGCGAAAACCACGTGGCCGTGTTGGATTTGGCGGACAAATATATACCGACAAAAACGGCGCTATAAGCCAAACAGGTTTACAAGGCACTTATTCATATCATATACCTATCCGAAACTCGCAATTATCATTTGGAATTACCGGATCGGCTTACCAGTTTAAGATCAATAAAGATATGTTAACTACACATGATGAAGATCCGTTTATTACCAATTTAAAACAAAACCGTATTTTACCTGATGCAAGTTTTGGTGTTTTTTATACCATTTACGGATATTATGTCGGGTATTCGGCTTCAAAATTATTCGGAAAATTCTCTGAATTCGGAAAAAGTGGTGAGATAAAAATGATGACACGACGTTCGCATTCATTATTGACCGGTTATAATTACGATTTTGATAACGACTTTGAAGTTGAGGGTTCATTATTATTACAATATTACGAAGGATTAGGTTTTGAATCGGAATTAAGCATGAAAGGTACTTATTTAAAAAATTACTGGCTGGGCATGTCGTATCGTACCAGTAAAGAAATGGTGTGGTTTGTGGGTGGAGGATACCAGAACTTCTACTTTGGTTATTCATTCGATTATTATGTTGCACGCATAGAAACATTCAGCCGTGGTTCCCATGAAATTTTCGCCGGGTACCGTTTTGGTGATAACAGGCGCAGGTACAGGTGGCTGAACAGATTTTAAAATTATTTTATTACATACGGGAACTTCGATACTTTCCTTGCAAGAGTAAATGCTTTTTTTCTCAATCCAAAAATACTATTCCTGTTTCCTAATATAACAATAGCTATCTTATCATTAGGTATTTTCAATACTAGATTTGTACAATATAAATCAGCTCCAAATATATAATAAACATGCATCCAATAATTTATATCATTCATCCATCCATATCCAAATTTAACATTTGGTTCGGATCCGTATTGTAATGTAGCCCTTGAAAAAATTAAATCGGTTGACTCTTTACTTAAAATTTGATTATTCACTAAGGCTGTCTCCCATTTTAAATAATCCTGAATTGATGTAAAAATCCCTTCGTTCCCAATAGCGTATTTAAATCCTTTGTTAGTCCCGAATACTAAAGAATCAGTATTTCTAAACGAATAATAATTTATGTATTTGTTTTTCTTTGGTTTATAATTATTATAAACAAATGTATTATTCATTCCTAAAGGTTTAAAAATATTTTTACTGATAAATTTTGAATAAGGTTTACCTGAAATTTTTTCTATTATATAAGCGAGCAAAAAATAATCAGTACTATTCAAAAAAAATTTAGTGCCAGGTTTAAAAATTAATGAATCCTGACTTTTAATAAAATCAATAATTTCTCTTTCACTTAATTTTATATAATCTTCATAATTATATTTATCCTTATAATCAGGTAGGCCTGATGTGTGATTTAATAAATCTAAAATGGTAATTTTATGTGTGTATGCAGGAAAATCAGATAAAATATCGCCAATTCTATCTTCAAAATTTATCTTCCCTTCTTCTTTAAGCATAAAAATGGCAGCCGATGTAAATTGTTTTGTTAAATTAGATAAATGGTATAAATTATTATTATTGGCCTTAACTTTATTTATATAATCAGAATAACCATACGATTGCATTGCTGCAACCTGTCCATCTTTTAATACAAAAAAGCCAATATTTGGACTATCTTCAGTTTGAAAATCAGAAAAAAGGGAATCAATAAATCCTTCTGAAATTATTTGTGAATTTGTATTTATAAAAAAGAACAATAATACCAATATAAGAATGAATAACTTTTGTGAATATTTAAAATTCAGAATATTTTGAAAAATAAATTGAAATAACATAATAAATAAATTACTTGAATTTTTTACAATACATATTGATCATATCTTGGGTAACAGGAAAACCTAGTTTTATTGCATTAAACAAATCATTACACCCTTTTTCAAAATAATTCATTGCAATGTAAGATATTCCTCTCTGGTAATATGCTTCAGCATATTTTGGATCCAATTCTATAGATTTATCGTAATCTGCAATAGCTTCTGCATGTTTTTTCAATATACCTTTCGATACTCCCCTGTTATAGTAACCTTTGCTGTAATCAGGTTTTAATTCAATTGTTTTGCTAAAATCTTCAATAGAAGCTTTATAATTCCCAATCATAGCTTTAGCAGTTCCCCTGCCAAAATAAAATTCATAATTATTATTTTCCATTTGAATCGCTTTATTAAAATCAGGCAAAGCCTCATTTATTTTACCCAGGTGCAATTTTGATAATCCCCTTCTATAATATGCTAATGGTAATTTATATTTCTTGTTAATAAGAAAATTAAAATCTGTAATCGCTACTTGATGCATTTTTGCTTTTGATTTTGCTATTCCCCTAAGTAAATATACTTCGAAATTATTTGGATTCACTTCTATTAATTTATTAAAATCGTTTATGGCACCGGTAAAATCATTCAGTTTAAATTTAAAATTACCGCGGTTAAAAAGTGCTTTTTCATTTGTTTTATCCAGAGCAAGAATTTTATCGTAATCTTTTATAGCTCCGGAATAATCATCAATACTCGTTTTCGAGTCAGCCCTATTAAATAACATCGCTAAATTGTCTCCTGCCAGCTCAAGTGCTTTATTGTAATCCTGTATTGAACCTTCATAATCTTCCAATCCGGCTTTTGAGATACCCC